>QKDC01000171.1 GCA_003246755.1 Gemmatimonadota bacterium
CGAGGGCGAGCCGACGCAAGTCAACGGGATCGACATCACGGCTTCCGTGCTTGCCACCCTGCGGACGGGACCGGCCATGGGCAGGGCGTTCGCGGAGGACGATGCCATCAACAATCCCAGGGTCGTGCTGTTGAGCCACGAGTTCTGGCAGAGGCAGTTCGGGGGTGACCCGGCGATCCTCACTCGCAAAGTGAACCTGAACGACGTCTCCTACACGGTGCTCGGGGTGATGCCGGCGGGATTTCACATCGCGGGTACCACGGCGGATGTGTGGGGTCTCGTGAGCGAAACACAATTGGACCCCAATCAGCGCCGCTCGCACAACTGGCTGGTGATCGGTCGCCTCGCCGACGGCGTGACGCTGGGTCAGGCTCGGGCGGAAATGACGGGAATCGCGACCGCACTTGCCGCCGAGTATCCGGAGTTCATGACCGGGTTCGGCGTGAATGTGCAGTCGCTCTACGGTGAGATGGTCCGCGGAGTCCGACCAGTGCTGATCACCCTTCTGGTCGGCGTCATCGTCGTGCTTCTGGTCGCCTGCGCGAACATCGCCAACCTCCTCCTCGCGAGAGCGGTAACCCGTGAACGTGAGATGGCCATACGCGCAGGACTCGGCGCAGGTCGTGGTCGTCTTGCGAGACAGCTCCTCACCGAGAGCCTGGTGCTCGCCAGCCTGGGGGCCGTGCTCGGCTTCACCGTGGCGGCACTCTCTCTCGGGGGACTGGTGGCCATCGCCCCGACCGACATTCCCCGTTTGACGGACGTCTCCATCGATCCGACGGTGCTCCTCTTCGTCGTGGGGACCACCTTCGCCTGTGCCATCCTGTTTGGGCTGGCGCCCGCGCTTCACCTTGCTGGGCCCAACCTCCAGGGCACCCTGGGACAAGGGCGTGAACCGACGGGCGGTCTCAGGCACACCCGACTCCGCAACGGCCTGCTCGTCGCCGAGGTGGCACTCTCCCTCGTCCTCCTGACTGGCGGAGGACTTCTTCTTCGGTCCTTCCAGAAGCTCCAGACCGTGGACTATGGGTACACCCACACCGACCTCTTGACGATTGGACTCGATCTCCCGCGGCCTCGCTACCCGGACAATGAGAGTCAGGCCGGGTTCTATGCCGATCTCCTCGAACGTGTCCGAACTATTCCGGGAATCCGGGCGGCTGCGACCACCTCAGAGCCTCCCGCAACGGGGTTCAACATGACCTTCAGTTTCGCCATCGAGGGACGCCCGACCACCAACCCGAGCGGTCGGGAGGACCCGCAGGCCCTGCGAGCCATCTCCAGTGGCTATTTCGAGACCATGGGTATCCCTCTCCTCCGCGGTCGCACATTCGAGTCGCAGGATCGCGCCGACGGCCTTCCCGTCGTGATCATCAACCAGGCATTGGTGGACCGTCTCTGGCCCTCGACGGACCCGATCGGAACCCGTATCAGCTTCCAGGGGCAGGAGGGTCCATGGTTCGAGGTGATCGGTGTGGTGGGCTCCACACGGATCACCGCTGCGGACGAGCCACCGGCACCGGCGCTCTACATGAGTTTTGGCCAAAAGCCATGGACCTGGTTGGGATGGCAGACGCTCGTGGCCCGAGTCGGGCCAGGTCAGGACCCACTGCGGCTCGTGCCGGCGATCCAGGCGGCTCTCTGGGATCTCGATGATCGGCTACCCATTCAACGGGTGGCTACAGTCGAACAACTGTATGGAGAACGGTCGGCGCAGCGCCGCTTTGCGGCACAGCTGGTTGGGATCTTCGCGCTGCTTGCCCTGATCCTCGGGGCGGTGGGCATCTATGGTGTGTTGTCGTATACCGTTTCACAGCGCCAGCAGGAAATCGGGATTCGGATGGCGCTGGGTGCGGGCCGAAGTGAGGTGATGAGAACCATCTTGCGGCAGGGAATGGCCCTGACCCTGATCGGGGTAGCGATTGGGAGCGTGGCCGCGTACTTCGCCACACGCATCATGGCTGGCTTGTTGTATGAAGTGTCTCCCACCGACCCGGTGACGTTCGTGTCGGTCACGCTGCTTCTCGGAGGGGCGGCTCTCCTGGCGGCATGGCTTCCCGCGCGCCGAGCGACTCGAGTCGATCCGGTGGTTGTGATGCGGGAGGTCTGAGGTCTTAGGGGGGTGACAATTCCGCCACCCAGATATTGCTCTGCCGGTCGTCAATAGGGACGAACAGATTCCGGCCATCGTGAGTGAAGTCCCTGCGGTTGGAAGGCCGACTCGGATCGTCGAACGCAATGAGCAAGGTGGGTTGACCGCCCGCAGATGGCAGGGAGTATATGCGTGCCCGACCAAGTTCGTCGAACGACTTGAAGAACAGTTCGCTCGCTGATCGCCCCCATTCCACTCGGCTGGCCCGAGGATCGTCGGAATCCGACCGCGGCCGATACACTATTCGCTCCGACTCCGGTGCCAGAGGTCGGAACACGGCTATGGATCCGTCCCTCTTGTAGTACGCGATCTGCTGCCCATCAGGTGACCAACTCGGGGCAAAGGCGCCCGTGACGACCGCAACTGGATCTCCCCAGCCCCCTGCGCCATCCCTGGCAATGAGCAACGCCGTGGCCGGCGCACTTTGATCGAATGCAATGATCTGCTGCCCGTCCGGTGACCAGACCGGATAGCTCTCTTGACCGTCTGTCTCAGTGAGTTGCTGTTCGATTCCCGTGCCAAGAGACCGCACGAAGATGTCCCGCGAATCCGTGCGCCATGAGTGGAACGCCAGGGTCTGGCCGTCCGGCGAGAGATCCCCTGCAAAGTCGTCGCTCGGGTCCGTCGTAAGACGCTCCGGAGTCCCTCCATCCACTGGCACTCGGTAGATATCCACGTCGCCGCCGATATTGGAATCGTAGATCAGCCAGCGCCGGTCGGGGGACACCCGGATGCTCTCGATCACCTGATTGCCAGACGTAATGGCGCGCCCCTCCTCCAGACCGACGGTTCTACCAGACGGGATCGGCACGGACCAGATGTTGCCCCGGCTCGCATAGAGCGAATACACCAATTGACTTCCATCGCCCGCCAAGCCGATCGACTGCGCATTGAGTCCAGTGGTCATCCGCACCGGCTCGCCAGCCGCAGTACCGTCGTCGTGGACCGCAACACCATAAACGTCCCGAGGCCCGTGTCGGTTGGAGACGAAGTAGAGCACACGCCCATCCCCCGACCATACCGGACTCATGTGTGATGCTCCGGTTCCCGTCAAGTCGTGCAACGCGCCCCCGTGCACCGAGACGACCCCGATCCAGCTGGGAGCCAGGTTTCCAAAAGTGGATCCGGGCCAAACCGCGCCCCCGTTTTCCACAGCGCAGGCAATCAGATCTCCTTGCGGCGCCCAGTCGCAAGAATGTATCTCACGTCGCTCGACGAGGAAGCGCGGGACCCCACCAGACAGGTGTTGGACTAGGAGGGAATCGCCACGCACCATGGCGACCTCGTCTCCGGTCGGGGACCAAGCCGCACTCACGATCGGCGCACTGCCCCCGGAAGCCAGGAGGCGAGCACTACCGCCGAGAGCCGGTGAAACGTAGAGACCACCACGCGAAAGAAAGAGCAGTTGGGTGCCGTCGGGTGACCACCGCGGTTGTATCTCGACGGCAGTGGAGTCGTCGGACAACGGAATCGTTCGACCACCTGCGACCGGCCGGATGAAGATACGCATTCGCTGTGAGGTACCGGCGGCGAATGCGATCAAGTTGCCGTTCGGGGAAATACTCGGGTGAATCTCCAGTCCGTCTTCGGTCGTCACTTGCGTGGCCGAACCCAGGTTCAACGGGGTGGGTCCACCGCCGGAACCCCACGTGCCGACCCCCAACCACGCAACGGCCGCGAGCACCATGATACCGGCAACCCCCATCGTGATCCGCCGCCATCTCGAGGCGCTGGTGCGAGGAACGGGCAGCATCCCGGTTGGCGTGATCCCGCCGCTCGGTGTCAACACGGCTTCGAGCTGGGGAATCAATTCCTCGGCGGTCTGGAACCGGTCGGCCGGTTTCTTCTGGAGACATTTCATCACCAGATCCGCCAGAGCGTGTGGCATGCTCTCACGGTAGCTGGCTACCGCCACCGGCTCCGTCGTGAGGTGCGCCGCGAGTACCGCCTGGGGAGTGGGACCAACGAATGGCGGTTGCCCCGCAACCAGCTCGTAGGCCATAGCGCCAAACGCATAGATGTCTGCCCGGTGATCCGTACCGGGGTCTGCGGCTGCCTGTTCCGGCGCCATGTACGACGGCGTGCCGAGCGCCACACCTGCCGTGGTGAGCTTCTGGCGCCCGGTGGCTTCACTGATGGCCTTGGCCACACCGAAGTCGGTGACAAGTGCGTGGCGTCCCGACAGCATGACATTTTCGGGTTTGATGTCGCGATGCACCACGCCGTGCTGGTGGGCGTAGGCCAAGGCATCGGCCACGTCCCGCAGGATCCTCACCGCGTCGTGAATCGGCAGCTCCCCCTCACGGCGAAGCTTCTCGCGAAGGGAGGTTCCTTCCACGAACGGCATGACGTAATAGAGGAACCCACCTGATTCGCCGGAATCATAGAGCGGAAGGATGTGGGGATGCTGCAGATTGGCGGCGATGGTGACTTCTCGAAGGAACCGGTCAGCCCCGAGTGTTGCCGCGAGATCCGGACGAAGGACCTTCACAGCCACCTTGCGATGATGCTTCAAGTCCTCGGCGAGGTAGACGGTCGCCATCCCACCGGCACCCACCTCCCGCTCGATCAAGTAGCTCGTGGCAAGGGCTGCTGTGAGCCGCTCCAGCGAATCGCTCAATCCGACTCCTGACTGGCAGACCTCAGTAGGATACGGAGGACCACCGTCAGAGGCCAGAGCACGCCATCACGATTCCCACTGCCCGGGCACGCGGGTGGATGAAACCCCCGGCTCCGGTCTCGCGTAAGTCAGGACTCCTCCTCGATCGTTGATGCCATGGTACTCGGAGTCCTGGGCCTGATCCTCGCCGCGCAAGCTCCCGACACGTCGCGGCGAGTGGTACCCCCAGACTCCTACGCGGACTCTGCTACGGCCCACCTCGTCCGAGAAGCCCGAGCCGCGCGCGAACGCAACGAACGGTTGGTCACCGCGTATACCGCCACGGTCAAACAGCGGATCGGCGTCGGCATTCGGGCGCTGTCGCGGGACCGCATGCTGTACCGCCAGGAACTCGTGGCGCGCATCGGCTGGAAACGAGACACACCGAGCACGCTCGAGTTCGTTGGGGCCCGCGAGGGCATCCCGATCGCGCTCCGCGGCGATCGCGTGCCGGAAGGTCTCCGGGGCCAGGCGCGGGATCTCGTGATCAACCCCGCCGAGGACTACCTGAGACTGGTTGGGGGTGACGACGACGAGGGATTCGTCTACCCCCTCCGAGTCGGTGGAGAAGCAGACTACCGGTTCGCTCTTGGTGACACCACGACCATCACCCTTCCCACCGGAAAACGCATCAGACTCGTGGCTCTTCACGTCACGCCGCGACGTTCTGAATGGCGACTCATGGCAGGGACCCTGTGGTACGATCTGGATACCTACGGCCTCGTCCAGATCGTCTTCCGACCAGCCCGACCCTTCGAGTTCCGGCGCGACATCGACCCAGAGGACCGGGATGATGTCCCTGGGTTCGTCAACCCGATCGGCGAGGTCAAGTTCGTCACCCTGGAGTACGGGCTTTACGAAACACGCTGGTGGCTCCCGCGCTTCACCGCCATTGATGCCACGGGGTCGATGGGGGCGTGGCTCAATGTCCCGGTTCGCATGGAGCGGGTTTACGAGTACGACACGGTCGAGGGAGGCACTCCTCCCGACCCGACGAGCACCTTCGTCCCCGCCGGCCGGATCCGCCGTCAGGAGGCCGTCGATTCCCTGCTCGACCCGGCAGAACGGCGCCGCATCGCCGATAGCATCAGCACGATCGTCCAGGAGTGCATCGCCGAGGCAACCACGCGGACCGCCGGAGCCGATCGCGGCACCGTTCGCTCCGAAATTCGGTCATGCCGACGTGGGGCACGCGATACCAACCTCGTTGTCATCGTGCCCCGCGACTCCGCGGCCCTCCTGCAGAGCCCCGAACTCGGTGCGCCGATCCTGGCCATGGGCGATCTCATCTCCGAGGACGAACTCCTCGGGCTCAAGGACGCCATCGGTAAGCTGCCCTCGCCCCAGTGGGCTCCGAGAGTCGATCTCCCACACGGTACGAGCGCGTTACTCCAGCACGCTCGTTACAACCGGATAGAAGCCTTGTCTCTGGGCTTGAGTGGGAAGCTCGACCTTGGTCCTGCAGCGCTCCAGGGCACCGCGAGGATCGGGCTGGCCGATCAGGTCCCCAATGCGGAACTCTCTCTGCAACGTCCCACGACCAACGGCCGGCTTGCACTCACGGGGTACCGTCGGCTGGCGGCGGCCAATCTAGACGCCCGACCCTTCGGACCGGTCAACAGCGCCTTGGGACTCCTCGCTCAACGCGATGACGGAGAGTACTACCGGACGCTGGGAGTCGAGCTGGTGGCTCAGAACACGAACTCGGGGTGGTGGAGTGGCCGAGTGTTCTTCCAACGCGAACGCCCGGCTTCGGTCGAAACCGATGCCAGCCTTCCACACTTGTTCAGCGACACCCGTCTCTTCCGCCCCAACATCGTTGCCGACAGCGCCGACCAGATCGGGGCGTCCCTGACATTCCGTGGCAATCGATCCCTCTCACACACCGTGACACTTGGAGGAGAACTGACCGTTGAAGGCGCCACGGGCGACTTCGATATCGGGAGGGGCTCGGCGACTGCCCGGCTCATCGTCACCCCCCCCGGTCCCCTTGCCTGGGGGGTCACCCTCTCGGCGGGGACTTCCACTGGAGAGGTCATCCCGGTGCAGAGCCTGTACTACCTGGGTGGGGCTGGCACCTTGCGCGGCTATGCTGGAGGCGTGATGTCCGGGTCAGCCTACTGGAGGGGCAGGGGTGAGGTGGGGAACAGCTTCCCGGCAGTGCGTCTGATCGGGTTCACCGACGTCGGCTGGGCCGGGGATCGGAACGATTTCTGGCAGGGGCGTCCGCTCCTCGGCGCTGGGGTCGGGGCAAGCTTCCTCGATGGGCTGGTCCGCTTCGATCTCGCACGCGGACTCAGATCCCCGAAGGGCTGGCGTTTCGAAGTGTATTTCGATGGTGTCCTTTAGCGTCCCGCGACAGACTGATCCGCCTACGATCTTCGGCGTCCCCTTCCGCGCTTTTGCCTGTTCCGGTGATCCCGGCCTTTACGTTCCCAGCGGAGCCCCCGGAGAACCTCCTGCAATTCCTTCAGCGTTCCAGCCCTGAGATCGGCTTCACCGCGGTTGCGTACCAGCCCGAACCGCAGTGGCCTGTCCAACTTCGGTAGATCGTGCTCCGTCAACCTTCTGGCCTGTCCTTCACGGAGCCAGATCCGGGCAACCCCAATTCGTTGCGCATCCGGTCTGTTCTCCACTTCATAGGCGATCGCCACTGTGTCCCCGCCAACCTTGGTGCTGGACGGCAGTCTGTCGAGTTCCCGCTGTCGGTCGCGTGGCACCATAGAGTCCACATCGATGGTCACCGTGGTGCTCAAGAACCTCTGCCAGCCGGTGACATCCTCCAGTTGGGCCACGACGAGGTTCCTGAGTGACTTCTCACTCGCTTGGCCGAGCGCACCGCCGGAGCGATTCCAGTACTCCCGCAACCGGCTGGCTGCTCGAGTCACCGACCCCTGATCGGGGTGCTGTGTCTTTCCCTCCAGGAGCGCCGTCGCCAACGCCACCCTTCCGGCCTCCCGGAGGTCCTTGGGAATGGTGCCCCCGACCGGGCTCTCATCGGCATCGAGCTGGAACCCGAAGTATGAGAGCGGTCGCCGGGCCACGAGGCCCTGTCGCTTCCCGCGCCCCTCCACGCTGAGCACGGGCTTCCCCCACACCGCGTTCTCCCGAACGAGTCCGTAACTGATCGTGGTCCCTTCGATCCCCGCACGAGGCTTCCCGAACCGATCGGCGAAGTACCGAAGGCTGCCCGCAACCGGCCCCCAGGTACCCGCGACGCTGCGCTTCGACACTCGCGCACTCTGACCATCGGCGGTCTGTTCATCGATCACCAAGTCGAACGGCATCACTCTGGCGAGCAGTTCGCACCACCGTCGCTTGACGTCTTTGCTCGCGTAGGGAAGTGTCTTGGGTAGCTCCAATTCCAGCGCTCGATACACACTCGCTACCCCCAGCGCACCGTCTTCGATGGCCTTGAGCAGCACGCCACGCCGTTCGGCCCATTGTTCGAGGTCCTCTTCGAAGAGGTGTCGTGGAAGGCCATAGACTTCACCCAGGTATCCGTGCTGGTTCACCGCCTCGGCGTAGAGGTTGTAGATGGTGAGGTGATCGCTACCCTTGACCTCGACGCCGTGTAATTCGCGGATCTCACGGGTCATCCGGTGCAGCGACTCGATACTCGCGCACACGGCGGCCATCGGCACCAGGGTGTCATCCGCTTGCACCAGAAGCTCGCCCCACACCCGGTCCACCGGGAGCGCGTCCACTTCGCGCCCATACCTCGTGAGCCGCCCGTTGTCGATGATCCCCCGTTCCGTGAGGGTCTTCAACGCCCGACGATAAGCCGTCCGATCGAGAGGTTCCGGCAAGTCGAGGTCACTGGCATCGACCCCGATGGCCGCACAGGTGATGGCAACGCGCTCGGCGTCACCCGCGAGCTGAAACTCCGGGGGCCCCGGCCTGAGGGATGCGAAATCCACTTCCCGATCGGAGAGAATCGTGACTTCCCCGTTGGGAACACGACCATGCACGCGGCCGGCCATCTGCAGGATCTCGTTGGCACGGAGATAGAGACGATGAAGCACATTTCTTCCACGGTCCACCACATTGCCATATCGCGCGTCGTAGATGACCACCGTGTCGAGGCCTGGGAGATTAAGCGCCGATTGGCCAGCGGCGGTCATGGCGAGGAGAAACGGTTTCTCGACCTCACCTTCGAGAAAGGGTTTGATCACCCGGATTGGTTCACCGCCGTGGTAGAACGCCGAGTTCAACCCTTTCCAACGGTCCCCCAGTTCGGCCGCCAGCGTTTCGACCTCGGCGCGCGTCGGGACGAACACGGCGACGCCCCGTTTCTCCCGGATGATGTGACGGACCTGCCGGTCGTTCAGGAACTCGGCCACATCCTGCCGTACAACCTTGACTTTGGCCTTACGGCTGGGATCGAAGGCCGAGGTTTCCAACACCTCGGCGCTCTGCAGATAATCCCGGTAGACCGAAGGATCGACTGTCGCGGAGAGCCAGATGAAGCGCACCCCAACTCGTTTGCCGAGGGCCAGGCAGAGTTCCAGTTCTGCGGAGGTCTGGTGAATCTCATCGGCAATGATGGTGTCGTGGGATGTGATCAAGTCATCCTGGAACCAGTGCCGCGCGATGCCCGTGGTAACGACCACCACGTTCCAGGAAGGGGTTTCGGGTGTGGCCTCCCGTTCTCGATTGACCACCCCGTAGCGGAGAGGTTCGCGCAGAATCGTCTCGGCGATGGGCCTGATGCCCAGCGTCTTGCCGGTTCCGGTACCGGCGACGATCCCGAACCCGATGCCACGCCGAGCCCATTCGGCGAGCTCGGTGCCATGCTCCCGGGCCAGCAGGGTGTCGACGTGGGCACCCAGAGCAGCCTCGATCGTTTCGCAGGCGGCCCGGGTGGGAGCGATGATGATGATGCGCCCATGAACGGGGCTGGCCTTCCGGAAGGCTGCCAAATCGGGCGGGAGGTGGTGGTCGCGGGCTGGGTGCATGATGGTGCCGGAAACGTACCACACCCATCTGCTTGACACTCATCTCGGCGGTACGTAGCGTCAGACTAAGGCTTTCTGTCGCGATCCAAGCAGGAGACACTCAATGCGTCCAATGACCCTTCCAGCGAAGTGGGCCGTCGCCGCTTCTTTCCTTCTCGCCTCGGCCTGTTCGACAGCGCCCGAAACGACGGCGCCGATCAGCCAGGCCAACGCGGAACGTGATGCCCATGCACCCCAGCAAGTTGCGGCCTGGTTCGCCAAGGCGTCCCCCGAGGTGCTTGCCCTCCCCCAGACCGTCTTCGCTGACAACGACGAGTCGACGAATCAGTTGGTGTTCGGTGTCGAGCACGCGGGAGTGGCCCGGGGGGTGGAGACGGCTCTTTCGCGTCTGGGTATCCCGAAGTCTGCGTACCGTGTGGTTGTGACACCTCCAATCGTCCTGGCTGTTGGTCTGCGAGACAGATGGCGACCCACGCGGGCCGGAATCCAGATTCACTTCGGCCAATACGTCTGCAGCCTGGGGTTCAATGCAGACTTTGGCTCCCCGGCGGAGCGTTCCTTCGTGACGGCATCGCACTGTACCAACAAGCAAGGGGGCGTTGAAGGTACGCAGTACTACCAGCCCTTGAGCTCGGTCGACCCAGCGGTGATTGCGGTCGAGGTGGACGATCCATCCTACAACGGTAGCGGTGGATGTCCCAGGGGACGAAAGTGCCGGACCAGCGATGCCTCACGCGCGTTGTATAGCAGCGGAGCCGCATCGGACCGGGGTCTCATTGCACGGACCTCGGGTCCTAACAACGGCAGTTTGGAAGTGCTCGGGACGTTTTCGATTACCGCGCAGGATGACAACAACAGCACTGCGGTTGGCCAAGTCGTGAACAAGGTTGGTCGGACCACGGGCTGGACCCAAGGCACGGTCGTAGGGACGTGCGTCGACGTGAATGTCTCGGGGACGAACATCCAGCAACGGTGTCAGACCCTCGTGAGCAGCGCTACGGCAGTGATCGTGAAGGGCGGAGACAGCGGGTCGCCAACTTTCAGGATCACCGGCAATACGGACGTGACGTTGGTCGGGGTTTTGTGGGGTGGGAGTTCGGATGGAACGATGTTCGTCTATAGCCCGCTCAAGAATATCCAGGATGAGCTCGGCGTTCTCAATGCGACCACCAGCGATGTGGTGCTACCACCACCACCTCCACCACCGCCCCCGTCGGATTGCGTACCCAAGGGGCCGAACGGAAACAATTGCAAGTAAGCGGTTGGGCGAAGGTGGGATCGGCGCCGTGGCCACATCTGTGTTGCGTGATGGCCACGGCGCTCTTCATTCCATCTCCTGTGAACCCTGGAGGCGAGAGGGTTTCCGCCAACTACCCTACTCCAATGAGTTCTTCGGAGGCTCAGGTGTCCTCGATGGCGGATTCGCTGGAACTCTCGATCGACATGCCTGCTCAGGTACGGCAAGGTCAGCCGGTCCTCATCACCCTCCAGGTCAGGAACACCACCGACCGACTGCTCAACCTGTACCTGCGAGGGCGCACCATCGCGTTCGATCTAGTGGTCTCGAGCCCCGATGGCTCCCTCATCTGGCGCAGACTGGCCCATGAGATGATCCCAGCTATCATCCGGGTCGAGACCTTGGCACCCGGAGAGAAGTTGGCACTCGAGGCGGTCTGGAGTCTGCAGTCGAACGACGGCGAACCGGTCCTTCCCGGTGCCTACCGTGTGGGCGGTGAACTCCTCACGGATCGGGAGCCATTGGTCACTCCGACCCGACCCATCGAGATACTCCCCGGCTGATATCGTCGCGACAGTGGGTTCCGCCTTGCGCGATGGGGACCTTGACCCGATTCTACGCCAGTTCTCCACGACAGGCTGACCCGTGATCGAAGCCATCGAACGCCTTGCCGAGGCATTGTCCGACCGCTATCTGATCGAGCGCGAGCTCGGCGCCGGTGGGATGGCGACCGTGTACTTGGCCCAAGACATCCGACACCAGAGGAAGGTTGCACTCAAGGTCCTTCGCCCTGAGCTCGCCGCGATCCTCGGTGGGGAACGATTCCTCCACGAAATCCGAACCACAGCCAATCTCCAACACCCTCACATTCTTCCGTTGCACGACTCGGGTGAGGCAGCGGGCCTGGTCTACTATGTGATGCCGTTTGTGGAGGGAGAATCACTCCGGGATCGCCTGCGGCGTGAGCACCAACTGCCGCTCGAGGATGCCACCCGGATCGCCCAGGAGATCGGTGACGCGCTGGACTACGCCCACCGGCACGGTGTCGTCCACCGGGACATCAAACCCGAGAACATCCTGCTCCATGACGGCC
>QKDC01000070.1 GCA_003246755.1 Gemmatimonadota bacterium
GAGCCGTTGGTGGGAGTCCCTCGACACATGTCGCTTCATCCGGGAGGGGTGGTGATCGTTCCGACGGCGCTCACGGATTACGTCCCCACCCAGCCCGCGGTCAAGGTACTCGACGGTGCGCCCGACCTCACGGTGCCTGCCATCCAATTCGAGAAGGACGGCGCTGAGGATGCCGGTCTGGTCAAGATCGACCTGCTCGGCAACCGCTCCCTCGCGGTGATCAGGGACGCGATCTCCATGGTGAAGAGCAACACCGGGGTGCAGCTCGACTACACATCTTCGGAGGCCGGTGACGACCCCAAGACCCGGGCACTCTTTCGAACCGGTCAGACGATGGGGGTCTTCTACACCGAGTCGCCGGCGTCCCGCCTCCTCTGCCAGAAGAGCAAGGCCGAGAGTTTCGAGTTGCTGGTACTCAACACGAGCATCATCAGGCCGGCGTCGAACCGATTCATCCGGACCTATCTCGAACGGTTGCACGGTGCGCCGTACGAACCACTCGATCCATGTCTCCGCGACACCCTGAGCGACACCTTCGGTGTCATGGTGTATCAGGAGGATGTCGTCAACGTGTGTGCCAGCTTCTCCGGCATGTCACTGGCTACCGGAGACGGGCTCCGGAAGTCGCTTTCCAAGAAGCGGCCGACCAAACGGCTCGCGGCCTACGCAGAGGAATTCTTCGCAGGTGCGGCGGCGTTGGGGCGTGACCCCGAGGTCGCAAAACAGGCCTGGGAAATGGTGATGTCCTTCGCGGGCTACAGCTTCTGCAAGGGCCACTCCTGTTCCTACATCCAGGTCGCGCAGCAGTCATGCTATCTCAGGGCTCACTACCCCGCCGAGTTCTTTGCGGCGGTCCTGGCCAACGGCGGCGGGTTCTATCGGCCCTTTGCCTATGTGGCCGAGGCCTGGCGACAGGGCGTGACGGTCCTTCCGCCCGACATCAACGAGAGCGTCTTTCGCACCACCGGTCGAGAGAAGACGCTTCGTGTGGGTTTTCAGTTCCTGAAGGGACTCTCCGCCGACGCTGTGGACCGGATCGAATCCGCACGACACGACACCAGTGGATCCTTTCGTTCCTTTCGGACTCTCGATGACGTGAGGCGTCGTACGGGTCTCAGTGCCGACGACCTCCGGATTCTGATCAAGGCCGGCGCGCTCGATTCCGTGGCACAGGGGCGTACTCGGCCCATGCTGCTCTGGGAGGTGGACGCATCGCGACAGCGACCTACCAACACACCGACGCTTCCCGACGTCGTACCCGAACCGCGGACGCCCACGCTCCGGGAGTACACCGACGAGCGCCGACGGCGGGAAGAGAAGGATGCCCTGGGCTTCCCGACCGATGTACATCCGATGACGCTGCACGCCGAAGAGATCCGCCGGTTTCGGCTCTGTCGATCCTGTGACCTGTATCGGCACGTCGGGCGCCCCGTTCTTGCCGCCGGAATGCTCACGACCGCCAAGCCCGTCCAGACCATTCAGAACGAACCCATGGAGTTCGCCACCTTCGATGACGGTCACGGGCTCATTGAGACGGTGATCTTCCCCGATGTCTATCGCGCGCGGGGCCACATCCTCTTTGACGAGGGCCCGTTCATCTTCCGTGGTGTCGTCGAGGAAGAGTTCGATGCGGTGACCCTCACCATCACCCATATCGATCGGCTGGAACGCATGCTGTCGAAGCTGGCCCGGCGTCGTTCCGCTGTGTCGTGACGGGAGTATCTTTCCTGGGAGACCATATGCGTACTGCCCTCCGAGTCCTTCTCGTCATCGTGACCGTGGTGGCCATCCTGATCGGGATCGGCTTCGCCCTGCCGCGGGAGCATACCGCCTCGAGTTCCATCGAACTCCCGGAGTCGGCCGATACTGTCTGGGCCGTGGTGCGGGACCTCAACGCGTTGAAGGACACCTGGCCCGACCTCACCGCCGTCCGCCGGCTTCCCGACCGAGATGGGGCGGAGGTATGGGAACAGACGGTGAATGGTGAGCCCCTCCGCATGGTCGTGCGACGGTCGGATCCACCCACCATTCTGGTTACCACGATTGACGCGGATACCGACGCGCCCTTCGGCGGCACCTGGACCTATCAGATCGATCCGATCCCGGCAGGCGTCAGGGTGACGGTCACGGAGGCGGGGTGGGTAAACAACCCTCTGTTCAGACTAGTGATGCGGGTGATGGGCCCCCACGCCACCATGGACGGCTACCTGACAGCGCTCGGCCGGCATTTCGGACATGTGGTCATGCCCGAGCATGCACCATAGGCGGATTTGTGTCAGCCACCGCAGGTTGAGGCGTCATTCCGACATGATCTCGCCTCTTCGACAGATGAGCCGGTTATTGGCCCGTGGCATTGCTCTCTGCCTTCTCGTCGCTTGCAACGGGACGGACGGGGTGAAGCCCACAGGAGTCCTCGAGCTGGCGCTGGAGGAGGTTGCTACAGGCCTCGATCATCCCGTCCTGGTGACCAGTCCGTCGACCGATGGCAATCGCCTTTTCATCGTAGAACAACCCGGCACCATTCGCATCATCAAGAACGGTCAGTTGCTGCCCACTCCGTTCCTGGACATTCGGAGTAAGGTGACCAGGGGGCCCGAGCAGGGTCTGTTGAGCATGGCCTTCCATCATGATTACGCCACGAATGGTGTCTTTGTGGTGAGCTACACCAACATCAATGGTGACAGCCGGGTGTCGACGTATCGAGTATCAGTGGATCCGGACATTGCAGACGGGTCATCCGAGATCATCATCGTCGGTGCCGAGCAACCGTATAGCAACCACAACGGAGGCCACGTCGCCTTCGGACCATTCGGCTATCTGTTCATCGGGTTCGGCGATGGGGGGTCGTCGGGGGACCCGCAGGGACTGGCCCAGGATCTCCAGACTTTCCATGGCAAGATCCTGCGGATGCTGGTCAGGGATGATGGTACGGCGACCGTTCCGGCCGGGAACCCACTCGTGGGGCAGCCCGGTTCGCGATGGGAGGTCTGGTCTCGGGGGTTGCGAAACCCGTGGCGGTTCAGCTTCGATCGTCTCGGCGGGGCTCTCTACATCGGTGACGTCGGCCAGGATCGCATGGAGGAGATCTCGATCCGGACCGCAGGACAAGGATCGGGACGGGGGTCGAATTTCGGGTGGAACACCATGGAAGGGACCCTGTGTTTTCAGCCGGCCACCGACTGCGCTCCAGCCAACGGGGGCGGCTTGGTCCTCCCCGCTCTAGTCTATACGCACGCCGACGGATGTTCGGTGACGGGCGGCTATGTGTATCGTGGCCTCGAGATCCCGGAACTCGACGGCAGCTACTTCTTTGCTGACTTCTGCGGTGGGTGGGTGCGTTCCTTCCGGTACCTCAACGGGATGATCGTCAACCTGGTGGAATGGTCAGCGCTGGCGACGCCACAAATCACGAGTTTCGGTGAGGACGCCAGAGGAGAGTTGTACATTGTCTCAGCTACCGGCACGATAAGCCGCATCATCCGGAAATAGCATGCAACTGGAGTTGGACGGTTCCAGTCCTGCAGGCCCTCCCTTTCCCCTTCCCCCCAGATCCGACCTCGCCGAGTGGCGCTCCCGGATCGACCCTCAGATTCATTTCGGCACCTCCACCTGGACCTACCCTGGGTGGTACGGTCTGGTGTACTCGCGCAACTATCCCACAGAGGGAGCGACAGCTCGGATGCTGGCCGAATACGCCCGGTTCCCCCTCTTCACCACGGTCGGGATCGACTCCAGCTTCTATGGCCCCCCCACACCGAAGACCCTTACCGCCTGGTCGCGCGCTCTCCCGGAGGGATTCCGATGTGTCAGCAAGGTGTGGGACCGCATCACTGTCCATACGTTCGCCGGAAAGCGTGAACCCCAGGCACTCGCCGGGCGAGAGAATCCCGATTTCCTCAACCCCAGCCTCTTTCTCTCGGAGGTCTACGAGCCCTTTCAGCAGTACTTCGGCCAACACGTCGGTCCATTCGTCTTCGAGTTTCAGACGATCGCCGGACGGGGCGCACCCGACGCCGAGGCCTTCGCAGCACAACTCGATGCCTTTTTCGGCGTCCTTCCCCGTGATGGGCAATACGCCGTTGAACTCCGTAACGAGGAGTTTCTGACACCGGCGTATCTGGCTACGCTGCGTCTCCACAATGTTGCCCACGTGTTCAACTCCTGGACGCGGATGCCGTCGATCGGACGGCAGCTCGACATCGCGGAGTCGGTGACGGCCGACTTCATCGTCTCTCGGGCATTGCTCCGTCCAGGCCGACCCTATGCCGATGCGGTTCGACAGTTCGCCCCCTATCAGGAACCGAAGGACCCGAACCCCGAACTCCGTTCTGACCTGGTCCGTCTGGCGGGCGTCGCCTCTTCGCTGCGCATCCCGGCGTACCTGATCGTGAACAATCGGGCCGAGGGGAGCGCACCACACACCATTGCGGCAGTGGCCCGGATGCTCGCTTCGGCGGCCGGAGAAGCACCAGACGAAGTGCCCAAGAAAAACCCCCGCGGGGGCGGGGGTCAGGAACCTTAGATCGTCTGGGGACGTCTCCGGCGGGTACGCCTCGCCCGCGATGGCTTCCTGCGCCTGCTCGCGGCTCGCGCCACTCGGGTCCCCGAAGCATGGGCGGACTCCACGAGTGCCCGGAGGTCCTCAGGTGAGGTACGATCGAAGGGAACTTCGGCCCAACCGTTGAGATGGGCGGCACCGAGCGAGAGGAATGGGACGGCCCGTTCGCTGGCTACGGCTTCGGCAAAGGCGGCGTGAGGGAGGCGGAGGACGATCGCCCCCGGTGCGAAGAAGGCGAACATCGCGGGTCCCACAAAGTAGGCGTCCGCCCCAAACATCCGTTTGACGGAGGTGCCGTTGAGGGAGAGTAAGAACTCCCGCGTTTCGTCGGTAAGTTTTTCGTGGTCCATCGCGGTCGCTCCGAAGACAAGCCGTCGGGATCAACACCGCGAGGATTGTACCGCCGAAAATTGGAGTTCGTAGCCCCGAATATACCCCGAATAGAACTAGAGAGATGCTGCCAGTGGGAGGTCGGCTGTGGCGCAGATCCGCTCGATGGCCTCGCCGATCTTGTTGTTGGGGGTCGAGGCCCCCGCCGTGACCCCTATCAAACTCGCGCCGGTGAGCCAGCCGGGACCGAGGACTTCTTCCCCTCCGGTTTCCGGATCCCGGTGTCGGACAGAACCGGCATCCGGGTCGATGCAGGCCGCGTCCTCGACATGAAGCGTGGTGACTCCCCGACGCCGGGCGAGAGCGGCAAGGTGATTCGTATTACTGGAGTTGTAGCCACCGATCACGATCAGGCGATCCAGCGGTTCCTCGAGGAGCTGCACCAGGGCATCCTGCCGCTCCTGGGTGGCGGAACAGATCGTGTCGAAGGTCCGCACATGATCCGCCTCGGCTTCCTTCCCAAAACGGCGTAGCATCGTCTGCCGGAACTCCTCGGCGATGGCAAGCGACTCTCCGGCGAGCATGGTGGTTTGATTGGCGAGTCCAACGCGTTCGAGATCGGTCGAGAAGTCGAATCCGGGTGAGGTCGCGAGTCGGAACTGATCGGTGAGGGCCTGTGCGTCACCACCATGCTCGATGAAATCCATCACCCGCCGCGCCTCGTCCATGTCCAGCACGATGAGATACTTGCCGCCTTCATACTTGGTGACCTGACTCGCCGTGGCCTTGGTCTCCTCATGCCAGTACTTGCCGTGGATGATGGCGGTGAAGCCATCCCGGGCATACCGCTCCACCCGTTTCCAGACGTTGAGCACCGAGCCACAGGTCGTGTCGACCAGGGCGCACCCGATCGCCCGCAGCGCCGTGAAATCCTCCATTGTCACCCCGAAGGCCGGTATCACGACGACGTCATCGGCGGTGATCTCCGAAAAATCGAATCGTCCCTCGGGGCCCGTCCGAAGAAACTGGATGCCCATCGCCTCCAGCTTCGTATTGACGTGCGGATTGTGAATGATCTCGCCGACGAGGAAGAGGCGTCGATCCGGGAACTTCTGGCGCGTCTCGTACGCGTACTCGACCGCGCGGTCGACTCCGTAGCAGAACCCGAATTCCCGGGCCAGCACGAAGGTCACCCCACCAACGACGAGCCGGTAATCGCGTTCCCGGATGAGGTCGACGATACGACTATGGTAATCGGCGGTGAGTTGTGGGGTGATAACCGAGCGAAGCCCAAAACCCTTCCGAAAGTACGAAGTCTCCATGGGCCTCAATGTAAGGGTGCGGACTGTCGTCTCCGACTTGTTGTCCCGCAGCTCGCGTTACCAACCGTGACTGGAACGTCGTCGAACCGACCCGTAACCAGCAACGTGTCCGAATTGCCAATGCCGCGCATGAAGACGTCAAAGGACCCCGTGAGCAGACCTCCCTCTGAAGACTCGATGCGGACTTCACCCGCTGACGCTTCGAAGACATCGAGGCGGGTGGCATCGAACCATCGCAGGGCAACCATGGCACCAGGCCTGGATTCCGTAGGAACGGCAGGTAGGAAGACCGGGTAGGACCCCTCTTGCACATTCGTGTCCGGTGGGAAGAGCGCGATGCCTGCGCCACTGTCACCCTGGGTCGCGATCAATTCGAGGAGCCCACTCGAGGGACAGAACGAGGCTACCGCCGTGGCGCTCAGGTCGCCGTCGGAAGACCCGCGCCAGGACACGCTCAACCCCCGACCAGAGTCCGCGGTGGAACCGCGGCATCCCAGAACGGCCAATGTGAGGAGAACGAGACTGCGCATGGGGGGAATGCTATTACGACGGTGCTTCGAATCCTACTACTGAAGTTCGAATCCTTCCTACTGAACGAAGGAACGCTCAGGACGCCTCCGCGTACCGGCTCCTTCCGTCCCGGTGGAGTCCATAGGTTCTGAGTCGCCTCCACAGGGTCGTGCGACTGATTCCCAGACTCTCGGCGGTCTCGGCGAGCCTCCAGCCGTGAGCCTCCAGCGATCGTACGATCGCCTCCTTTTCCTTGTCCGCCAGCGTGGTCGGGCCTTCCTGTTTGGGGAGGAAGACCGCCTCGCCGAGTTCCAGATTCCCGACCCGGAGCGGGCTCAGGCGGCCACCAAGGTCCGCCAGGGACGGCATGAGTTCCTCCGCTGGGCGCGAGAGGTCAAAGGAGTCACCGACGGCTTCACGCGCCGGCCGGTTCAGGTAGACCACCCGACCGTTGGAGTCGAAGACCAGGACCCCTTCGCTGAAGGAATCCAGCAGGGACTTCGCCAGAGGCGAAAAGACGGATGGCATCGAGGGAGCGTCGTTAACAGTCATAAGGCATGGTTACGAAGACGGAATCGCAGAGGTTTCAATTTGGGGCATTCCGTCTTCTCGGACCAGGCCCCAGTGGTTTTGTGGGTGTTCGGGGCAGAGGTTTGGGGAGGAGGGAGTTGGGGCAAGTGGTAAGAGTTGCGAGAATCCGTGTTGTTGACTGAACGTTCAGTCACTATACTTGTGTATGACTGAGAGCACCGAACTCAAGGACTCGATCCTCACCGCGACGGTCCATCTTCTCGGCGAGAACGGGTTGTTGGGGTGCTCCATCGAGCATGTGAGCCGTGCCGCCCGGTGCGCGAAGGGCTTGGTCAACTACCACTTCGGTTCGAAGGACCGACTTCTCGAGGCGGTCGCGGATCGCATTCGGGACCGCCGGAGGCAATCGCGGGTGGCAGCCCTCTCCGTGGGGCTGGGAACGAAGGCGCTCGATGCGCTTTGGGACACATTGCATCGGGAGGTCACGACAGGCGAGGCAAGAGCCTGGTTCGCATTGGCCTCGGGCAGCCCGCAGCTCCTGGCGCGAGAGGCCAACACCGGGTTGGAACTGGTCCAACTCGCGACACGAGCCCTCGATCTGCGGGATGAAGCGATTCCAGTCCTGCTGTTGCTCTCGGCCCTCGACGGGTTTCAACTGAGGCTGTTGGCGGGAACGCCATCGGACGAAGTCCGGGAGACCTTCGATCGCTTCTGGCTGCTGGTACTGCTGGCCGAAGCGGAGTAACGAAGACAAAAAGGGCCCACACCGAAGCGTGGGCCCCCATGCCCCACCAACCGGTAGGGTCTACCGAATACCCGCTCGGGTTCCTGCCGGGCCGAGCGAGCGCCAGGATGGCCGTGGGAAGGGTCTCTGTCTGGGCCACACCTCGTTGAGTGTCTCGGCTTCATAAAGCCGACCGTTCTTCATCACGTAGCGCAGACTTGTCGAATTCCTCAGGTCTGCAAGGGGATCGCGGTCGAGGACGAGGATATCCGCCAACTTGCCCGTGGCGATGGTACCCAGATCGTCCCCCAGACCGATAGCCTCCGCACCGTATATCGTGGCCGCCCGAAGAGCATCGTGTGCGGTCATTCCGCCAGACCCCATGGCCCAGAGTTCCCAGTGATAGCCAACACCCTGGAGTTGGCCGTGGCTCCCGACGGCAGCACGCGCACCGCCTTCGATCAGGTTCTTCACGAATTCCGCGTGACGCGGGAAGACGTACTCGTCCTTGTGGAACCAACCCGCCTGCCCCGGACTCCCACCGGCGCCAGGACCGCGACGCCGGGTCTTTTCGTCGAGCGCCTCTTCCGGCATGAAGCGACGCATCTTCTGATCGTCGTGAACCTCCTCGGAGGTATAGAAGAAGTTCTCGCCAAACGGGCCACCGTACGACACCAGGAGGGTCGGGCTATTGGTGGTTTGCGACGCCTTGAAGAGTTCGACGACGTCCGAGTAGATGGGGGCGATTGGAAGGGCGTGCTCGATACCCGAATACCCGTCCATGGCATGAGTGAGATCGAGCTTGAAGTCGAGTCCTCCCTCCGTGGTCGGCATGAGCTCAAGTTCCTTCGCCGCCATGATGACCCACTGCCGCTGTTGTCGATTCCCCGTCATGTACATCTTGAGCGTCTTGGTGTCGTAGTACTTGCTGTACCGCTTCAGGATGCTCTTGGCGTGATCGAGGTCTCTGATGGCCTCGCTGCTGAACACGCCCGGTCCGGTCGAGTAAATGCGCGGTCCGAGCATCCCACCCGTTTCCACGCGGTCCTGATAACTCAAGACGTCGGTGAAAGCGGTTTGCGGGTCACGGGTGGTCGTCACCCCATAGGCCAGGTTGGTGAGGAACTGCCAGGCCTGCGTCGGGTGAATCTCCGGAACCAGCCATTGGGGGTGATAGTGTGTGTCGACGAATCCGGGGATGAGAGTCTTTCCGGCAACGTCGATGACCTGTGCCCCTTCGGGGATCTCCACCTCCCCCTGTGGACCCACGGCCACGATGCGGTTGTCCGTCACGACCACATCGGCGTTCTCAATGATCTCCTTCTCCTTCATGGTGATGACACGACCTCCGCGAAGCACCACGGTCCCCCGAGGGGTGTCTCTGGGCGCATGCACTTCGATGCGCCGTTCCTCGGGCTTGTAAAGCGCCTTGGTACTGTCGGCGTCGACCTTGGTGCTGTCCTGCTTCCCAGCGTTGGCCTTCAGTGAATCCGAAGCAGCCACCAGGGAGTCGGCCCGGCTCTTGAGGGAATCCGAGATGGCCGTGAGCGAATCAGCGGTCATCCTGGCCTGGTCGGCCTTGAGGGAGTCGATGCGGGCCCGAATCGAGTCAGGGATGGCCGCCTTGGCTTTGGTCAGGCTGTCGAACACCGCCTGGACGGTCTTCAGGCTGTCGGCCACGGCTTTGGCCCTGGCCGCCCGCGCCTTCTTGGCGATCCCCACCTGTTCGACACTGTCCTCCATGGTCTCGATGCGGGTGAGGTCGTAGGTGAAGAGGGCATTACCGATTGCCCAATACACCTTGGAGCCATCCGCACTCCAGGCCGGGAACTCCCCACCGATCTCCGTAAGTTTCCGAACCGGGACCGGCGCGGCTTGTGGGGCGGCTACGATGATGGTCGGGACCGCGCCGCCGACTTCAGGTATGTCGACGGTATAGATGTGATTGTTGACCTGAGCGACGACCCGGTCGCCCTTCGGCGAGATGAGCACCAGGTCTGCCGGGGGAGGACCGCCACCCGGTTCGAGGTCGCTGAGCAGATCCTCAGGGCTCACGGGAGCCAGCCTCCGGGGCTTGGCAACCAGTTCGTCCTCCGGGGTACCGCCCGGTTGTGGCGCCCCAGCCACCCGAATGTGCTGCTTCACGTCCGTCCCGTCCCAGCGGAACGAAACCAGACCCTCGCTGAAGCTGTAGGCGAAGATCCGTTCGGCGTCCGCCGCGAAATGCGCAGCATCACGACCACCCGTCGGTGCAATGACCGTCGCCTCGGCCCCGCCCGCTGGCGCGGTGGCCGGCACCCAAACGAACTGCGCACCCAAGGGACCGAAGAAGATCGCGGGGGCCTCCTTGAGATCACGCGCTGCCCCTCTCGTGGCCACGATGCGTTGGCCGTCGGGCGACCAAGCGAGGTTGTAGTACAACGCGGACGTTCTCGTGAGTTGAACCGGCTGTCCGCGACCATCGGCCGCCACCTTCATGATGTGCCCCCCACCCACATCGTCCCACGTGACATAGGCGATGGATCGGCCGTCGGGTGACCAGATGGCGTGGAATTCACCTACGTCTGCCGAAGTCACCCGCTGTGGCGTACCGTCCGGGAGATTCATCACGTAGAGCCGGTCGAGCGCCGTGAAGAGGAGGCGCGACCCATCGGGCGATGCGACGGGATGCCTGATCTGTTTGGCGGTGATCATCGACGTGGTATCCACCCGATAGGCAAACTTCACTTCGGGACCAACGTCGATCTTCACTTCAGCCTCGAACGGGATCTTCGTGGCGCTGCCTTCCGCAACCGGAAGTCGCCAGATCTCACCGCCATAGGAAATGACGATAGCCCTGGAATCGGGAGTAAAGGCGTATCCGGGGAGCACATCCAAGGGTGCGCGTGATTCCATCTCGTCGCGTTGGATGGGATATGCCAACCATCGTTCGTCACCGGTCTGGATGTCCCGGATCCGAAGCCCCGTTTCCGCCTCGTGGCGGGTTCCGTACACCAGCCACTTGCCGTCCGGCGACACGGCCGGTCGGAACGCCGACCCGTAGCGTCCCGTCATCCGGACCGACTGTCCCGTCTCCCGATCGTAGCGGTAGAGTTGCAGTTGAGGAAAGAGCGCGTTGTAGGACCAGTCGCCGTTTCGACCGGCGTACCAGACGTAGCGTCCGTCCGGACTGAATGCCGCACCCAAGGTCTTGAATGGCTGTGGGCCTCGGATCAACGGAAGCGGGCTCGACTTCTTGGCGTGGTACATCGCGAGCTTGGCCGCTCCTCCCAGTCCTCCGGAGCGACTCACCACGATGAACTCCCCGTCCGGGGTCCAGTCGGGTGACACGTACAGACTTCCGTTTCCTCGAGTCACCTGGGTCGAGTCCAGCTTGTCGAGGGTCATGGTCCAGACGTTGTCACCACCGCTTCGATCGGAGACGAACACGACCGAGTTGCCATCCGGGCTGAATCGGGGTTGGGCATCGTAGGCCATGCCATCCGTCAGGCGGGTCGCTTTGCCCCCCGAGATGGGCATGGTGTACAGATCACCAAGCAAGTCGAAGACGATGGTCTGTCCGTCGGGACTCACATCGAGAGAGATCCAGGTGCCCTTGGTGGCTGTGAACTCCGCTTTGCGAGAGGCCTCCAGCGGCAAGGGCTTGGGTGGCGTCTGGCCGCGCGGTCCGTTCGGACCTTGGGCGAGAAGCGGTGTGGTCGCGACGGCCGCCGCAAAGAGTAGGGCTGAACGGCGGGTCGTGCGCATGATCGCCTGGCTCCGAGAATCGAGTGTGAAGTAAGTCATTGGGGGCCTCACCGGATGCCGTTTTGAACGTTGGGAGCGGTGTGCCGCCACAATTCGTCTGGTGCGACTCGCTGCCGCGGCCAGATCTCGTTGAGGGTCTGCCCTTCGTAGAGCCGTCCATTCTTCATCACGTAGCGTATCGCGTCGGTATTGCGAATATCCTGAAGCGGATCGGCATCGAATACGATGAGATCCGCCAGCTTTCCTGTCTCGATGCTGCCGAGATCCTTTCCGAGCCCGATGGCCTCGGCTCCCAGGATCGTGGCCACCCGTAGCGCGTTGTGCTGCGACATGC
>QKDC01000179.1 GCA_003246755.1 Gemmatimonadota bacterium
TGTGAGGGTGCGAGAACCAGGGCGGTGACGGCGAAGGCGAAGATCTTTGTCCCAGGACGTGAAGGGTGATCCACAGGAGGCTCCGGTCAGGACGAGGTTGGCGCGTAACCACCATGTCCTTGCTTCAAGATTGGTGCCTTCGGGGGTCAAGGACGCGCCCGCGGATTCGTGGCGCTGGAAGTGCGTTGTCGGCGTGGGTCCGAGTTGCGTGGCTCTCCGCGGGTGGGCATTTTGCGGCGCGGGCCCGAGTGGCGGAATGGCAGACGCAGCAGACTCAAAATCTGCCGGGGGCAACCCCGTGCGAGTTCGACTCTCGCCTCGGGCATGAAAGCCTAGATACCCTGGAGGAGCTATCCCCTCGCCAGCTACCCTCATGGCCGACGGGACCGAGAGGACTCGATCGGGCCGCTATGCCGGTCTCCGGCGGAAGGACGACGATGGGGTCTGCGACTGCATCGCGACCCGGGGACGGCCGCGCCACCGAAGCCGTAATGCCGAGGAGGGAGCCGGTGTGAGAGGCGGAGCGAGTGCTCCGCCTCCCGTCGTTTGTGCCCTCTCGCCTGCGACCCACCGACAATTGCCTTCCGAGCCGTCTGGGTGATCTTCTCAGAGGGAAACCAGGAACTGCGGGCCCTTCATCTCCCGACGGAGAATCCACTCATGCGAATTGCGACCGCGCATTCACTCTTAGCATTGCTCCTTTGCTGGGCTTCGGCTTGCACGCGGACCAACACCATAGACGATGCGCGCCTCCGAAACGCCGATGCCGACTCGGCGAACTGGCTGATGTATGGACGGACCTATGACGAACATCGATTCAGTCCACTAGGTCAAATTAACGACCAGAACGTCGCCGAGTTGGGTTTGGTGTGGAGCAAGGAACTCCCCACCACCCGCGGTCTGGAGGGTACGCCGCTGGTCTTGAACGGGGTGATCTACGCGACGGCGTCCTGGAGCATCGTGCATGCGATCGACGCACGCACGGGAGAGACGCTGTGGACCTTCGACCCCGAGGTTCCCCGTGCGAGAGTCGCCAACTTCGTCTGCTGCGACGTGGTCAATCGGGGGGTGGCACTGTATCGGGGCAAGGTCATTGTCGGTACACTCGACGGTCGCCTCATTGCTCTCGATGAGGTGTCCGGCACTCCGGTGTGGAGCGTCGTCACCGTCGACACCACGAAGCCATTCGCGATCACGGGTTACCCTCGGGTGGCCAACGGACTCGTGCTGATCGGGAATGCGGGGGCGGAATATGGCGTGCGTGGGTATGTGACGGCGTATGACGCAGAGACCGGGGACCAGGTGTGGCGAACCTACACCGTACCAGGGGACCCCTCGCTCGGGTTCGAATCGGAGGCGCTACAGCGTGCCGCGGAGACGTGGCGTGGGGAATGGTGGATAACTGGAGGGGGTGGGACCGTGTGGGAAGGCATTGTGTACGACCCCGACCTGGATCTGGTCTATTTCGGAACGGGGAATGGGACCGCCTGGTACCGGGCACTTCGGAGCGAGGGCGTCGGGGATAACCTCTATGTCGCCTCGATTCTCGCGCTCCGGGCCAGGACCGGGGAGTATGTATGGCACTTCCAGACGACTCCCGGGGACAACTGGGATTTCGATGCGACACAGCCACTCATGTTCGCGGATCTCGAGATCGAGGGCGTCCCGCGGGCGGTCATCATGCAAGCGTCCAAGAATGGCTTTTTCTATGTGCTCGATCGGGCGACGGGTGAGTTCATCTCGGGTGCTCCTTTCGTCGATCGCATTACCTGGGCGAGCGGACTCGATGACAAGGGGCGGCCTGTGGAGGTCGCCTATGCGGGGATCGAAGGGAAGATCGTGTCGCCGGCGCCGAGCGGCGCACACAATTGGAATCCGATGGCCTTCAATCCGGCAACGGGACTGGTCTACCTCCCTGCCAAAGTGGGCACCCAGGGTCTTCATACGCCGGATCCCGACTGGGTCTACGATCCAGACGATGTCAATATCGGGTTCGATCCAGACTACGATGGACCACTCAACGCCGAGTTCGGCGAACTCCCTCCGCCTTCCGGAGAACTGGTTGCTTGGGACCCCGTTCAACGAAAGGTTGCCTGGCGCGCGCCTTATCCGGTGGTCGAGGGGGCTGGGGTGCTCACGACCGCTGGTAACTTGGTCTTGCAAGGGCGGGCTGACGGAATGTTCGCGGCGTACCGGGCCGGCGACGGAACGCGACTGTGGGAGTTCGACGCCGGTACCGGAATCATGGCTCCCGCGGTCACCTACTTGGTGGATGGAGTGCAGTACGTATCGGTGCTCGCCGGATGGGGCGGACCCGACGGGCTCTGGAACACGCCGAACTATGGACCGGTGAAGCCGGGGTACGGACGTCTCCTCACGTTCGCCCTGGGTGGAGCTGCGCCGTTCAATCCACCAAAGTTCGGTCACCCCGACCCCCCGACGCCAGCCATCGAAATGGTTGCCTCCCCGGCAATGGTGGCCGAGGGTCGCAAGCTGTTTGGGGCCAATTGCGCGGGCTGCCACGGCGACAACGCCGTTGCCGGGCCCCTGCCGGATCTCAGGTATGCCACGGCAGACGTGCACGGACAATTCGAAGCCATCGTGCGTGGCGGCGCACGGGCGGACCTTGGTATGCCATCGTTCGGGAACCGATTGAGTTCGGAACAGGTCCGGGCGATTCAGTCGTTCGTGCTTTCTAGAGCCAAGGCATCGTCGGGACAGCCGCAATAGCTTTGGTATCGCCACTTCCTGCGTCATGACGCTGCGGCGGTCCTCCCCCGGATCCAGGGCCTGGTGCTCGCCCTCTACGGCGCGCGGTCGACTGGGTGGGGGCGTGGACGAGAATCACGCGGGGATCAGAGCAACCCTGTCGGAGGATTCTGATCACGGGATCGGTCGCCCCCGTCGCTCACATCTGGTCCCACGCCCAGATGGCATAGGCGTGTTTCTGCTTGAGCCCATGCCCGCATTGCTTGAGGGTCAGCAGAATGCTGCCCCGATGATGGCTCTCGTGCGCGATGAAATAGCTGAGCGAGGTGAAGATTCCCTTCTTCGATCCACGGCGCTTGGGTTTCCCTTCCAGCACGTCGCAGAGAAACGATTCCACCGCCTTCTCGGAGGCCTTCAAGGCCTTCACCAATTCGGCTTTACTGGGTGTGACCTTGGTTTCGAACTGCACCAGCCCCTTGGAGAGATCCTTGGCACGGTTCTCGAGGTGCCAGAGTCGGACGTTGTGGAGATGCGCGAACTGACGCGCCACGTCTCGACCGCCGCGCTTCGACAGCGAACACCGCATTCCCTCATCGCTGATCTGGTCGATGAGATAGAGGTTGATCCGATTGTTGGTTCGCCAGGCCTCCACGAGCTCGTCGCGCATCATGTCCTCCTCGGGGCAACTTCCTTCATGAACGTCGTGAGTTTCGTCTGATCCAACACACCCCCGACTCGGAGTCCCGTACACACGTCGACACCATGCGGGCTGACGGTGCGAATGGCTTCCGCGACGTTTCCGGCATGCAGTCCACCCGCGAGATACACGGGAATCGCGACCCGCTCGACGATCCTGGCGCTGGTGGTCCAGTCGTGCACCCGGCCCGTGCCACCCAGCGTAGGCACCTTGGACGAGGGCCTTCCCGAGTCGAGCAGGAGAGCATCCACCTCGCCTGACACCTCCTCCGCTTCGAGCACCGCACGGGGAGTGCTGACATGGATGACCTGAACGAGTCGGACACCCGGCAAAGAGGCCCGGAGTGCGCTGTGCCCTCCAGGGGCGAGGGTGTCGCAGAGTTGAATTGTCGTGGTTTCCGCCTGGGCATGTTGCCGGGCAATGAGGTCTGGATCGCGTTTGGAGGTGAGCAGAAAGGTTTCGACGGTTCCCGCCATGGCCCGGCTGATCGAGCGGATGCGATCATCATCGATCACTCCCGGTCCGCTCGGCATCTCCGAGACCAGTCCAATCGCGGCGGCACCGGCGGCCACCGCCATCCGGGCCTCTTCAATCGATTGGATGCAGCAGACTTTGACGACAGGGCTGGTCATGGGACTCCGGGGGCCCGCCAAGACGAACGGGATGGCCGAGGCCATCCCGTCGACTGTCTGCGGAGAGCGCGCTAGTGAATCACGATCCGTCGTTCAACGGAGGGTGAACGTGGGACGGAGACTCCATTTCGCCGGAAGCGTCAGCTGGGGCCTTCGTCTTCTCCAGCCGGAGATAGTGGGCCGCATCGGAGATATACAGCGTATCGGTGACGATGGCGGTGGGCCACGAGACCCCCTTGGCTGGAACAAAGAGTCCGCCGACGACACCCATGCCACCTTCGGACAGTGTCTGACCCGTCGGGTTGTTGTAGTAGGCCGTGACCCTGTAGGTGTTTTCCGGTGAGATGGCGGCCCCGATACTGAACAGGCCGTAGAGCTTCCCGATGGGCACTCCCACGACCTTGCCGTCCTTATCCAAAGTTGGTTCGGTCGACCAAATCACCCGACCGGTCTCCACCTCCGTCAGTTCGATCCGGGTGCCGTAGTCATGCAAGTGACCACCGATCGCCACGATCTTGCCGGCGATACCTGGCCTGGCTTCATACGAGAAAGATGACTCGCCCGGTGGGAGTGGAAAGGATTTGTCTCCAACCGGAAAGGCGACATCGAGTTGGAACGGGAAGCCGTCCCAGAACGGCCAGAACTTGCCCTCCGGGACGTATTCGAGGATCAGTCGGGTGGTGACCATGGGGTAATCGACCGCGGTCGGATTGTGTAACATCGCGCTTGCGACGACGACGTCTCCCTCCGCGAGCGGCACCCCAAAAAAGAACTTCGGCAGCTTCTGCGAACCGGTCTCCTGGCCCACCGCCATGATGCGACGGGAGATGGGGAGGAAAAGCTCACGATTCGAAGGATCGATCAGGTTAAAGTGGTGGATCAACGACGATGGCAGGGCGTTCCCCTGTTCGTCGAGGACCTCCACCCGGAAGCCATAGAGGGAAGCCCCCACCGGCATTACCGCCTTGACGACCGGGGGGAAACCGCCTCCGGCAGCCCCGTGGTGTCCCGTGTGGGCCGGAAGAGGGATGGCCGGCACGTCGATGATGATCTCCCCCGCCTTGGCATCGACGGTGACCCTGGCTTCGGGCAAGTTGGCGACATCTGGAGTCTGGGCACTCACGATGGCTACGAGTGCCAATGCGGCGGTAGGTATCATGAGCCAAAACTAGTCTCTGAACGATTCTCACTCAAGCAAACTCCCCCCGATTCCCTCACTCCCATTCGGCCACCAGGGTTTTACTTTGGAGGCGCCTTCAACCATGCTTCCCCCATGACGATCACAACGCGCATACTGCCCGAGACACCCGACGGCCACGCCACGCCCCTCCTCACCGTCCTCGTCTCCGAGGGTGGACTCCCCGAGTCCCTGGTGGCGCTCGATCGCCAGGTGGACGGTGCCCTCCGCCGTCTTTTCCAGTCCCGGGATTTCAAAGGGGCGGTCAAGGAGTCCGTGGTTCTCTATCCGAACGGGCCGGCGTCCCGACTCCAGGTGGTCGGACTCGGGAAAGCAGGGGAGATCACGCGTGACGTGATCCGTCGAGGTGCCGCCATCGCGGGGAAGACGGCACAGGGACTGGGTGTCGACCGGTCGAGCCTCTTCCTCGTTCCCGAAGTCGCCGCCGTCGATATCGCCGAGGCGAGTCAGGCGATGGCGGAAGGACTCCATGCGGGGTCGTGGCGTTTCTCGGCGATGAAGAAGCCCCCCGAGGATCCCAAACCCGACCTCGCGTCCGTTGCATTGCTCTTCCCGGAGGGCAAGGATGATGCGGAGCGGGGAAGAGGGATTGGTGAGGCGATCGGTGCGGGTCACGTGTTTGCCCGCGGGCTGCAGGTGCTCCCGGGGAACGTGTGCACCCCCACCCACTTGGCGACCACTGCCACCGACCTGGCCAAACGCCACGGGTTCACAATCACGGTCCTCGATGGGAATGCGATCAGAGCCGAAGGAATGGGGGCATTGCTCGCCGTCGCCCAGGGGAGCAATGAAGATCCCAGGTTCATCATCCTGGAGCACAACGGCGCCGGCGACGACAGCGCGCCCATCGTCCTCGTCGGGAAAGGGATCACCTTCGACACCGGCGGGATCTCGATCAAACCAGCCCCGAACATGGAAGACATGAAATTCGACATGTCGGGGGCGGCGGCGGTGTTGGGAACGTTCGAGACCCTGGGCAGACTGAAACCCAAAGTGAACGTCATTGGCCTCGTGCCATCGGCCGAGAACATGCCATCGTCTACGGCGTACAAACCTGGTGACGTCGTGAAGAGTCACCTGGGGAAGACGATCGAAGTCATCAATACCGATGCCGAAGGGCGCCTTATTCTCGCCGACGCGCTTTCATACGCCCACCGATTCAAGCCCTCCTGCGTCATCGACACCGCTACCCTCACGGGCGCCGTGGTGATCGGACTCGGCCATCATGCCATCGGACTGATGAGCAATGACGCGGACCTGGTCAAAGAAGTGCTCGATGCGGGCCAACGTGCCGGGGAGCGGGCATGGGAACTCCCCTGTTGGGAGGAGTACCACGAGCAGATCAAGTCAGACATCGCCGATATGAAGAATGTCGGCGGCCGGTCGGCCGGGACCATCACCGCCGGCTGGTTCCTCCGAGAATTCGTCGAGGGATACACCTGGGCCCACCTCGATATTGCCGGGACGGCCTACACCGACCGCGAAACGGCGTGGCTCGTCAAAGGACCGACGGGCATCGGAGTTCGGTTGTTCAGTGAATTCGTCCTCGGCCGGCAGTAGGAGGGTCGCGATCCGAAGGATGATCGGAGGGGCCGTTGTCGGTCTGATCCTCCATACCCTCCCGCTCCAGGCCCAACTTCCTCCGCTTCCGTCGCAACAGGATACGGTCGCACGGGCCGACACCACGGATCCCACGGGAATCCTGCTCGAAAAGGATCAGGACACCAAGGTACGCTTGCCGGTCGCTCCCCGGGTGGGCGTCGCCGACCTTCTTCCCCCTCGGAGCCGCATTCTCTTACCTCGCGACTCGATCGATTTCATGAACGCCGAAACGGTCGGGGACGTTGTCTCGGAGATTCCCGGTGTCTTCATCTGGCGGGGCGGCTGGCTGGGGCGAGCGGAACTCCCCAATTACCTGGGGCGCGGGGCCACCTCGGTGGAGTGGATCGTGGATGGTGTGCCGTACACCCCCATGGGCCTCGACAGTCTCTCCATCGACCCGACCACACTCCCGTTGGGTTTCGTGGAGCGCATCGAAATCGAACGGCTCCCAGGCCTCCTACGGGTGCATCTGATGCTACGGCAACACAACCTCTTGGCGCCGTGGACCAGGATCGGCGTGGCACGCGGAACATACGATCAGGCGCTCTACGAGGGCATGCTGCAGAAGCGCACTCGGTCCGGTCTCGGGTTGGTGCTGGGCGCCTCATACACCATTTCGGAAGGGTTCAAGGAGTTCGTCGGTAACTCGCAGATATCGCACGGGTGGCTGGAGGGCAGCTACATCCCCTCCGAGCGATTTGGGGCCAAGGTTCGCTATCGGTTGAGTGCGCCCGAGCGCGATCCCTCGTACCGGGAGACGGGGACCCCCTCGGACACCGCTGCCCGCGCGATCGATGGCAATCGCAAGGATGTGGAGGCCCGCATCTTTCTCCGTCAGCGTCCCGACATCCTGGGGAACCAGGCCGATTTCATCATCAGTCGTTCCAGCTGGGCCCTCGACAGCACCTTGGAGCAGTCGCTGCTCCGAGTCGGGGCGGTGGCGAGCACCCGTGCCGCCACCAGAAGTCTCGGAGCCTCGGTGTGGTATGGGTCTCGTTGGACCCGACTCGATGCGCGCCTTCGAGGGGGGTGGTCGCCGACGGAGCGCCTGAGTGGGGCAGTGGAGGGGGCGCTGCAGAAGCACGCCGATAGCCGGACCAGCCGCTGGCTGCTCCTCCGAGGTGGGCTGACCCTGCCTCTTGGTGCAAGCCTCTCGGGTGCATGGCGCGTCGGTAACCAGGTCGCCCGCCCGAAGATCCTCGGCGATACGGCCCAGTCACTCTCGGACCGCGAGATCCGCTTCGCGTTTGACAGATCCTGGGTGGGGGCCGAAGTGAGCTACACGCGTTTGGCACAATTCCAACCGGTATCGTTCTACCAGTTTTCACAAATCGATTCCATCGCGACCCCGGAGCCGGTGGAGTGGGTAACCGCCTCGGCACGCCTCGCTCCCAGACAATGGTTCACGCTTCAAGGCTGGTACAGCACGCCGCGGCGCGGCGAACCCGAGGGGATGCCGCCGACCCATTCCATGATCAGCGCGGCGATCCGCTCCAAGTTCCTGCGAACGTTCCCGAGCGGCATTTTCGATCTCAAGCTGGAGCTGGCGGTCGAGAACTGGGGTACGGGAACCCTCGGGCGCGATACGGCAGGGGATCCGGTGACTATCAACGGGGCGACGTTCATTCGCGGTCTCATTCAGATGCGGTTTGGGCAGTTCATCATCTACTACGACCGGTACAACGTGGCCAACACACGATCATCCTACATCCCGGGCCTCCGACAGCCGACGCAGGGCTACACCTTCGGGGTTCGTTGGGCCTTCCTCAACTAGCCCTTCTGCATCCGGGCCGCTTCGCGGCTATCTTTACGGTTTCCGTTTCCCGGGTGACCCATGCCGCATAGCATGACTGGGTTCGGCGCTGCGGAAGGTATGGTTGGTGGACGACAGCTTCGGGTGGAGCTCCGGACGGTCAACCATCGGTTCTTCCACCCATCCTTCAAGCTTCCGTCGGATCTCGCACCCCTCGAAGGAGAGTTGCGCGACTATCTCCGCCGGGCGTTCGATCGTGGCCATATCACGATCTCGATGCGCTGGACGGGTCATGCTGCGACCGGCGAGACCTTGCAGATGAACCCCGACCGCGCGAAGGAGGCGATGGCGCGGTTGCGGGAATTGCAGACGGCCGTCGGCATGACCGGTGAGGTGCCCCTCGACCTCTTGGCGCGACAGGTGGACGTCCTCACGGTCACCACCGAACCAGCCACCCCGGTCACGTGGCCTGAGATCGAGAGCCTGGTCGAGGACGCGGTTGGAGATTGCCTGGCCATGCGGCGACGCGAAGGGGAAGTGCTGACGGCCGAACTCCGCCAACGACTGCAACAGATCCAGGAACTGGCCTCCAAGGTCGAGAGTCGAGCCCCGGCGCGGCTGATCGCAGAACGCGACCGTTTGAGGGCGGCTGTGGCAGAGCTGATCGACGATCATGCGGTCGATGAGAGCCGGGTGGCTCATGAAGTGGCCCTCGCCGCCGATCGATTGGACATCACCGAGGAGTTGGTCCGACTCAAGGCACACGGCGCGGCCATTCGAACCACCCTGGCACAGGACGGCCCCGTTGGGAAGCAGTTGGGGTTCCTCGCGCAAGAGGTTGGACGAGAAATCAATACCATCGGGTCCAAGGGGAATGACACCACCATCTCGCATTGGGTGGTGGAGATGAAAGGGGAATTGGAGAAATTTCGCGAGCAGATCGAGAATCTCGAGTGAACCCCTTTCTCCTGGTATTGTCGTCTCCTTCTGGCGGCGGCAAGTCGACGATCGCGAGGCATCTCATCGCGGCGCGGGAGAATCTCCAGTACTCCGTCTCCGCCACCACCAGGCCACCGCGTCCTGGGGAAGAGGACGGAGTCGAGTATCACTTTCTGACGCGCGAGGAGTTCGAGCGTCAGGAACACTCGGGGGCCTTCATCGAGACCGCGAGCTATGGGGGGCATCGCTATGGCACGCTCCGGGTGGATGTGGAGGAGGCGCTCGCGGCAGGCCGGCACGTGGTCTTGGACATCGAAGTGGCGGGGGCCCGACAAGTGCGCCAGGTGTTCCCCGCCAGCGTCTCAGTCTTCATCCTCCCGCCCAGCGCCGCGGTGCTGGTCGAGCGACTGCAGAGGCGCGACACGGAGGACGAGGCGGCTCTCGAGGCCAGGATGACCCACGCGGCAGATGAACTTCTCGCCGCCGCCGAGTACGACTACGTTATCGTCAATGACGATCTCGTGGCAGCGGTCGACCGCGTTGCAGCGATATTGGATGCAGAATGTCACCGGGTGGAGCGACTCCCGGACCTCGCGGACCGGGTGACACGGATCCGTGACGACGTAGAAAAACACCGTAACCGACTCGCGGGTCGTCCCGCGTCATAAGGAGTTCAGTATGGAGATCTTCACACCTCAGGAAGCGGCCCGGATGACCGGTACCAAGTACCGGGCAGTCCTTGTTGCCGCGAAGTTCGCGCGACTGCTCAACGAAATGCCCCGGGACGTCCAGGTGCAGTGGGATAAGGCCGATCGCGAGGTCAAACTCACGACACTCGCCATGCAGAAACTCGTGACGGGCGAGCTCGGCTTCCGAGAATTGCGCCGGCGCCGTTCGGACGTCTGATGCGTCTGCCGGGACGACACGTCGTCCTCGGCGTCTCTGGCGGGATCGCCGCCTACAAGAGTTGCATTCTGGTCCGCCGACTGCGCGAGGCCGGTGCGACCGTCGACGTGGTGTTGAGCCGGGGCGGCGCCCGGTTTGTCGGCCCCCTCACCTTCGAGGCCCTCAGCGGCCGGCCGGTTGCCACTTCCCTCTGGACCCCTGGGGCCGCCCTTTCCCATATCCGACTTGCACAACAGGCCGACCTCGTGCTCGTCGCGCCGGCGACCGCGAATCTGATTGCGCGCGCGGCTCTGGGAATCTCCGATGACCTGCTGACTGCCATCCTTCTCGCCCGGACGGGACCGGTGCTCGTCGCGCCGGCCATGAACGACCGGATGTTCGACCATCCCACGACTCAGGCCAACATCGCCGCTCTGCTGGCGCGCGGATGGGTGACCGTTGGACCGGACGTTGGTTCCCTCGCGGAGGGCGACAGCGAAGCGCCGGGGCGGATGAGCGAGCCCGAGACGATCCTCGCCCACGCTGGCCGTTGCCTCGACCGCCGTCCGCCGCTGAACGGGAGACGCGTTCTCGTGACGGCGGGACCCACGCGAGAGGCTCTCGATCCGGTGCGTGTGCTCACCAACCGATCCAGCGGAAAGATGGGATATCGTCTCGCCGAGGCGGCGTGGCGACGGGGGGCCGACGTCACGCTGGTGAGTGGGCCGTCCAGCCAGGTCGACCCCGTGGGGGTGGAGGTGCGCCGGGTGGAAAGCACCGCTGATCTCCATCGGGAGGTCTCCGCGTTATTGCCTTCGAGTGACGTGCTGATGATGGCCGCGGCCCCCGCCGATTTTCAGCCCGTCGAGTCGGCACCGCTGAAACGGCCGAAGCCAGAGCAGGAGACGATGCTTGCTCTTCGCCCCACGAAGGATATTCTCTCCTCAACGCGTGAGTTGCGCCGTGGAGATGCCGTCATGGTCGGGTTCGCGTTGGAGACCGGTGGTGCAATCGAAAAGGCCCGAAGGAAACTCGAGGCCAAGGCGATGGATCTCGTGGTCGTCAATGATGCCCTGGAACCAGGGGCGGGTGTCGAGGTTGATACCAACCGGGTGGTGATCCTGCATCGAACGGGCGAAGCCAAGACGGTTCCGCTCCAGAGCAAGACTGATATCGCCGAGGCGATTCTCGACGAGGTGGAGGTGGTGATTGGACGACGTGCGTCGGCGGTACCTGAAACAGCAGGTTGACCTCGGTGGGCCGGAGGTCATTCTGAGTCGGGCACCAGAACGGAGCACCGGCCGCCCCGCGGACGTCGCCCCCGCGGCGTCCGCGGATCCCCCCGTCAGGCCCTCGGCAACCGTCACGGGCAAGGACTGGCGCGTTGGGGCACCGGCGATACCCGGCCTGGGTCTGGACGTGACGACACCCACCCCGCAATTGCTCGACGCCCAACCCGACTATTCTTCCCTGGAAGCGGTGGCCGGTGCGGTGTCCGGCTGTACCCGCTGTGCATTGAGCGCGGGTCGGACCCACACGGTCCCCGGGGAGGGAAGCCCGACCGCGCG
>QKDC01000148.1 GCA_003246755.1 Gemmatimonadota bacterium
GCCGGGCCTCGGAGCGGGGATGACCGTAGAGAGGTCCTCTGTTGTGCAACTCGCCACCGAGTCGGCGCCATCCTTCGGAGAAATCGGGGTAGTCGCTGACCAGGGAGTACAGGAGTTCAACACGCCTGGGAAAGGGGACCCCTTCAGCTTCGATGAGCAGCTGGTAGTGCCGGGGAAAGCGGTCGATGTTGGCATGCACCAGGGCCGCGCCCTCGACATCTGCCTCTCGGTCGAGCCAACGACTGACGTCGTTGTATCGAAACCAGCAGAGGACGCAGGTGGAATCGATACGGAACGCACGAAGGTAGCCTCCCGCCGCGGCCTGGTATTGCCCGCCGGCATAGGAGAGCTCAGCTCTCACGAGCTCGCTCAGCCCGTCTGGGCTCCGGGGCAGCGCCTGGCGCGGTACCCACCACTCGTCACGGCTCCAAAGGTGCGAGAGAATGCGATAGGCGAGAGAGTCGATCAGCGACGGCAGACTCGTGCTGGATCCTGCAAAGAGTTGCTCCTGGGGAGCGTCTCCTGAGCGGACCCAGGTCGTGACTCGAATCTGGTCGCCATCCCGACTGAGTGTCCCACCTATTTGGAGCGCCCCAGGATCAATCGAGCCGCCGTGTTGGACGCGAATGTCGGTCAACCCACTGAGTGACGCGGTGAGGAGAGCGGAGAGATCGGATGCCGTCTTGCGATCATCCGGAATCGCTGCCTCGAAATCGCCAATCACGAGCGCGGCACCCGCCCGCCCAGCCGCAGGTGGAGGATCGGCAAGCATCGACCACGCAGCCACCGCCGCCACCACGGCCGCTATCCCGAGACCACCAAAGGTCATCATGCGACGGAGCGACCAGGGTCGTTGCCCCAACGCGCGCTGGAAGGCGGAGGCACTGGTCCAGCGATCGGCCGGACGGAGGGCCAGTCCCCGCTTGAGAATCGGCACCAGCGCGGCCGGTACACCCGTCCAGTCGCCCTTGTCCGGTGGCGTGAGGCGCGGCCATCGCCTACCCGACAAGCTCTCATACAAGACCAGGCTCAGCGAATAGAGATCGGAACTCTGGGCGGCCTGCTCCCGCGCCAGTTGTTCCGGGGCCATGTAGGCAGGTGTGCCGAGGAGTTCGCCCTCGACGGTCAGTTGCTCGTTGCTGCTGTGTGGGACGTCGACGTGCGCGATCCCAAAATCACCGAGGAGGGCCTTCCCGTCCGACAGGAAGATGTTGGCAGGCTTGATGTCCCTGTGAATGATTCCCAGGCGGTGGCTCTCCTCGAGGACACCGAGCAAGTCTCGCCCCATTGCCATGGTTTCGTCGGGGCTGAGCGGCCCGCGTTTGAGCCTCGACGCGAGCGTTTCCCCCACGACCAGGTCCATGACGTAATAGAGGAGTCCATCGGTGGTCCCAGCTTGGTAGACCCGAACGGCGTTGGGATGCTTGAGGCGGGCCAGGACCCGAGCTTCGAGGAGGAATCTCTCGGTGGCGATCGCCGTGGCAATCTCGGGCCGAAGCACCTTGATCGCCACCGCGCGGTCGAGTGTGGTGTCACGTGCAACGAAGACGACACCCATTCCTCCTTGCCCCAGTTCTCGTTCCACGACGAGCGTCGGAGCAAGCACCTGCCTGACCTTCACGAGGAGCGTCATGAGGGCGGGCCTAAGGAATAGGATGCCTCAAGCTACGGGTGCGCGGCGGCGGCCGCCACCGATTCGTCCGGTGGGGTCAGTCCTCCCCGGCCCCGAGCAGGGGAACGAGTCGCCCCCTGGGGGGAATGCCCGGCTCCAGTTCGAGAATCCCCACCGAGGGTGGGAGGTCGAACCGCCGCGCGCCGGCCCCTCCGGGATTCATGACCGTGACCACCTCATCGACCACGGTCAGGAGCGGCCGGTGCGTGTGACCGTAGATGAGGACGAGCGCCTCGGGGTACGCCGAGTTGACCGCTTCCGGGGTCGGAGACCCGAACTGATGCCCGTGAAGGAGGGCAAACTCGAATCCCAGAAACTCCGGATGCGCCACCTCGGGGAGCTGATGCCGAAGGTCGAACCCGTCGGTATTTCCCCAGACGGCAGTCACCGGGGCGATGGCCTCGAGCTCGGTCAAGAGTTGGATCGAGCCGATATCACCCGCATGAAGGATATGATCCACTTCGGCAAAAGCATGATAGACCTCGGGACGAAGCAGTCCATGGGTATCGGCAATGATCCCGAGCCTCATTCCCCATCCCAGCGAGGGGCCATGGTCATTCCGAGCCCGAGTTGGTCCAGAAGACGCTGGACGATGAAGTCGACGAGTTGGTCCACCCGATCCGGCCGGTGGTAGAACCCTGGCGCGGCGGGTACCACGACCGCCCCTGCCTCCGTGACGGTCGTGAGGTTACGCAGGTGAATCAGGGAGAACGGTGTTTCCCGTGGCACCAGAAGGAGGCGACGGCGTTCTTTGAGGGTGACGTCGGCAGCACGCTCGATCAACGATCGGCTGCTACCCTGGGCAATGGCGGAGACCGTGCCCATGGAACAGGGACAGATCACCATCCCACTTGTCGGCTGTGACCCCGAGGCAGGAAGTGCACCCCGATCGGCGTTGCCGAAGGTCCTGATCGAAGACCAGTCGCCGTGCGCGCTGGTTCGAGCTTCCAGGGCAGCTGGGTCTTCGATACCGCATTCTTGATCCAACAAACGCCACCCGTGTTCGGACACGATGAGCCAGACCGGAACCGCGTGCTGCACCAGGATCTCGAGAAGGCGTACGGCGTAGGGGGCGCCTGAGGCCCCCGTGATACCAAGAACGAGTGGTGGTCGGCTCACGAGAAGTACTCCCCCCAGCGCTGGTCGACCCGATGCACGATGTCATCATCCATGGTGAGCGGCAGAGGGTACCCTTCCTTCCAGGTGGCGTCGATACCAACCCTGCCTCGGTAGATCGGTCGCGCACCACGGAACTCCTGGGCCGTGAATACCATGTCACGAGCGGGGTCGAAACGAGTGAAGATGCCCCAGATCAGATTCTCTTCATCATCCACGGTGATGTCTTCCGAAACCGCAACCACGAAGCGGATGGGGCCGAGCGCATCGGTCTTGACCAGTGCTTCCAGCACCGATCGCGGTTCCTGGCGCACTTTCACGACCAGGAATCCACCATCGAGCAGACGGTGCCCCGTGACCCTTCGGTCGAGGGTCGAGGGGTCCGTGACGCTCGTTGGGGGTTCGTCGGTCGTGAGGGCCTCACCGGTCGCGTCGAGCACGAGTTTGCTCCCGACGTGCATCGTGAATGAGGTGTAGTCGAGTGTATCGAGCGGCGCGATCGGGATGAGCAACATCCGGTTTTCGGGCTCGAACCGATACCACAGTTCCCGGAGGAGTTGGGTGAACGATCGAGGATCCACACCTTCCCGCACCATGATGGCAACCTTGGTGAGGGAGAGTTGACCCGTCCCGAGGAGATTGAACGCCGTCTTGAGAACTTCCTTGGGGTGACGCTCGGTCAGGGACACCCCAAGGAGGTTGTGGAATCCCGCGGCGGGATGCGCCGCGAGATCCGTGAGGTTGGGATTCACCAATCGGATGAGGGGCCCAACCACTTCGCCCACGGCGATCCCGATGAACTTATCCTCCTGTGGTGGCCGACCGACGACCGTTGCCGGGTACACCGGTCGCGTGCGGCGCGTCAGCGTGCGCACGTGGAAGACCGGGAATTCCGATTGCTCCGAGTAGTGGCCGAAATGATCGCCGAACGGACCCTCGATCCGTCGCTCGTCCGGAGGAACCTCCCCTTCGAGGATGAATTCCGCCGACGCCGGTACCAGCATGTCCATCGAGCGGGCGCGCACCATGGGAACCGGAGCGCCACGCAGGAATCCGGCGAACGCGATTTCGTCAACGTCTTCCGGGAGAGGCATCACCGCCGCCAGCATGAGGACGGGGTCCCCGCCCAGGATCACTGCCGCAGGAAGTGCCCGGTGCAGGCGTTCGGCCTCGGCGTAGTGCCCACGGCCCCCCTTCATGCTCTGCCAGTGCATCCCGGTTTCGGTCGGCCCGAAGACCTGGAGACGATAGAGACCATAATTCCGGCGGTGTGAACCGGGATCGTGTGTCAGGGTCGGCCCGAACGTGACGAATCGGCCACCGTCGCGCGGCCAAGTCTTGAGGTGGGGTAACCGCCCGATGTCGGGCGCCTCTTCGACCTGCTGTACCGGAGCTCGCCGCACGATCTGGGTTCGCATATGACGCGCCCGACCCAGGAGCCCCCGCTGCCGCCACAACGACCCGAGTGAGGGAGGGTTCATCCCCTGCACCGCTCCCACGAGTTCCTCACCGATCCGTCCTGGTTCCCTCCCAAAGGCGAGTTCGATCCGCCGCGCAGACCCGAACAAGTTCATCACCAGGGGAAAGGTGCTCCCCTTGGGTCGCTCAAACAGCAGGGCCGGTCCGTTCTCCCGTACGACGCGTTGCGCGATTTCCGACGCCTCGTAGATCGGATCGACCTCCACGTTGATCCGACGCAATTCCCCCGCTCGTTCGAGTGTGGAGATGAAGGCACCGAGACCGGAGAACGGAGGCATCAGACCAACCGATCGAGAAGGGCGAAGAGGAATACGACAACCGACATGACGGCGTTCATCGAGAAGAAGGCCTGATTGAGTCGGGAGAGATCGTCGGCACGCACCAATTGGTGCTCATAGACCAGAATGCCGGCAGCCACAACCAGACCCACATGGAACCAAAGCCCAAATCCCACTCCGATCCCGAATACGATGAGTGCGGGAATCGTCACCCCGTGAAGCAACTTGGCGAACACGATGCTCCGAGGCACACCCAGCCGAACGACGGCACTCCGCAACCCGGCGGCCTCGTCGAAGGCCTTGTCGGGAAGGGCGTAGAACACATCGAAACCAGCCACCCACGAGGCAACGGCCACGGTGATCGCCACCAATACCCACCACGGGGTGCTCCATGTTCCCGCGATCGCCAGGTACCCACCCACCGGGGCGATGGCCAGGCTGAGACCCAGCCAGAGGTGTGGCCAAAAGGTGAACCGCTTCGAAAAGCTGTAGGCCATCACCCAGGCCAGAGCAAAAGGACTCAACATTCCGCAGAGTGGATTCAGGGCACGGGAAGTCACGATGAACACCGCCCCCGCTACCAGCACCGATGCCCAAGCCTGCGGCAGGGACAGCCTTCCTTGCGGCAGTTCGCGGCGATGCGTCCGAGGGTTGAGCGCATCGTAGTTGCGATCGACGATCCGGTTGAAACCCATCGCCACCCACCGAGCGGCGGTAAATGCCAGCACGACGAGTCCCAGAGTTCTGGGCCCCACGGGATGTGTGAAAGACGCGGCCAGCAGCCCCAGGAGCGCGAACGGCAGCGCAAAGAGGGTATGGGGCAGCTTCACGAAATTGATGTAGCGTGCGAGGAGGGATTCCCCCGCAACGAGCTGTCCGTCACCCCCGCCCGAAAGACCACCGCGCACGTTATCGGCCATTGGAGAGACCGTCACTGGGTCGGTACGGTCATATGCGGGTTCCCGCGTGCCAAGCACAGATCCCACCGGTCATGGTGCGGTACTCCACCTTTTCGAATCCGGCGTCACGCATCCGATGGGCGAGGTCCTGGGGCGAGGGGAAGGAGAGAACCGACTCTGGAAGGTACGTGTATGCCGTCCTATGTTTCGAGACGAGACGTCCGATGGCGGGCAGCACCCGCGTGAAGTAGGTCAAGTAGACCGTTCGCAGGAGACCCCTCGGCGGGATGCTGAATTCGAGGATGACCAGTTTGGCACCAGGTTTGAGAATCCGCGCCGCCTCCCGAAGTCCGCGGTCCAGATCGACCAGATTCCGGACCCCGAATCCCACCGTCGCCCCATCGAAACGCCGGTCGGGAAACGGAAGGTCCAGAGCATCGGCGGTCAGAGGGATGATGTGGCGAGACTTCGCTCGTCCGCGGAGGAGCATCTCGTGGACAAAGTCCGCACCGACGACTCGTCCCGCAAAGCCGGGCTGGGTGCCGAGGGCCACCGCCAGATCCATCGTGCCGGAACAGATGTCCAGGTAGGTACCTTCCGGGGCCCGCTCCCAGCCCAGCTGCGCGACGGCCCGGCGACGCCACACTCGATCGATATTGAGGCTGAGCACATGATTCAACAAGTCGTAGCGCGGAGCGATGGCCGTGAACATGCCGCGAACGCGCTCGCGTTTCCCGCCTCCCTCCCTCGCCGGTAACTCCAGATCTGTGGCGGACATAGCGCGCGAATGTAAGACTCCTCAAATCCTCAAAGCAACCCGAGGGGCAGTGCGTGGCTGAGACCGGCCCCGCTCTCAGGGATTTGACGGACCAGGAAGTCGTCCGGCATGCCCGCGCCGGTCGTGAGACCGCCTATCGCGAATTGATCCGCCGATACGAACGCCCGGTTTTCTCTCTCATCTACCGGATGGTCCGTGACCGAGAGCTCTCCGAGGACCTCTCCCAGGAGACTTTCGTCAAAGTCCTCAAGTCGATCGCGTCGTATCGACCGGAGTACAAGTTCTCCTCGTGGGTCTTCAAGATCGCCAACAACACCGCCATCGATCACCTCCGCCGGAGGGAGCTCGACACACTCTCGATCGAGGGCTCACCCCACGCCATGACGCCCGAGGCTGTGGAGGCGACGGCGTTGCAACTTGGATCGTCACGCGCCTCGCCGTTGGAGGCCCTCGAAGCAAAAGAGCTCGGTGGAACTATTGAAGAGGCGATCCAGAACCTCAGACCTGAGTACCGAAGTTGCATTCTGTTACGACACGTGGAAGGCCGTTCCTACGAAGAAATCGCCGAGATCATGGACCTCCCTCTGGGCACCGTGAAGACCTACATCCACCGCGCCCGCAACGAGCTGAGGGTCACCCTCGGCCACCTGCGCAAAGACTGAAACCCACAGCAACTGAGGACCGTATGGGAGCCCGTATGAAACGACCGCATGATGCTCACCTGACCGCCGACGAGTTGGATGCCCTCCTCCAAGGGCCCCCCGACGAAGGCCTTCAAGCCCACCTGTTCGCTTGTAGCGACTGCCGATCGACCGCAGAGGCCGACAGGAATGCGGTGACGGCGATCCGGTCCCTGGCACCGTTCCAGCCGGCCGCGGGACTGGCCGACCGGGTCATGGCGCAGGTCACGATTCAACCTGTGGCCCTCGATCGTTTCATCTTGCGACTTCCCCTCTGGGTTCGTCGTGACCGGCGATCGTTGATCCGCGCGGCCTCCATGGCGGGTGCGGTGGTCGTTGGAATGGCGGCGAGCGCGGTTTGGTCGCTGATGTATCGCGACCTCTTGTCTCTGTGGGGCAGCCGGGTCGTCTCTCTTTTCGAGGGACGACTCTGGAATGGCACGCAGGCGTTGGCGGCGAGTATTGCCGCCCAGCCATGGTACGGAGTCATTCGGGATACGTTGGACTCTCCCGGCAGGCTCGGTATGACGGTGACGATACTCCTCTTGGGGTACGTCTCCGGCCTCATGGCGCTACGCCGGCTCGTTGCCCTTCCATCCCGGCCGGTGCCCCATGCGAACTGGTAACCCGGGTCTCCCGGCACTCCTCGGCTTGCTCGCGGCGGCCTTCCCCGTCGCTAACCTCGGTGCGCTCACCTCCATCCAGCAGCAAACTCCCAGCGTACCCCCTCGCAACGCGGCGAGCCCGCGGTTGATTCCTGCAGCAGAATCCGACGGACCGTCTATCAGCCTCTCCGATCTCTCCGATCCGGTGAGCCTCGAGACCGAGCTCCGCCGTCTCGCCGAGGCCGGGGACCAGATGCGCGTCACGATTCCCGGAGGGCAGGCCTGGTTGGGCGGCTTCGGCGTCGGCACCTCGGAGACGGTGGCGGGCCATCTGCTGGTGGTCGGTGGGAAGGCGGAGATCTTCGGCCGTGTGGCGGGGAACGTCGTGACACTCGATGGTGACATCGTGGTTCATGCCGGCGGAACCCTCGATGGTGATGCTCTGGCCCTTGGCGGACAGGTTTTCGACCCGGGGTCGGGCATCTCGGGGCAGGCGACATCGCGGAGCCTGACGGGCATCCCCTTGGACGTCGTCCGACCGACCACCCTCCCGGTCCGAGCCGCCGCCGTGGTGGGCGTCTTCCTTACCCTCCTGGTGACGGGATTCGGGATCGTGACCTTCGCGCGCCCTCCACTCGAGGTGGTGTCCGACACGGTTGTGAATTCCCTGGGGCGGTCGTTCGTGGTGGGTCTTCTTGCGGAGATCTTGATCCTCCCCACCTTCGGCATGCTCATCGTCGGGCTGGCGTTGACGGTCGTCGGAGTCTTGCTGATTCCGTTCGCCGTCCTCGCGTATGCCCTCGTCGTCCTCGCGGCGATCTCCATGGGACTCGTGGCCGTGACGCATTCAATGGGGGAAACCCACGCACGCCGGCGTATGGCGATGGGTGTGATGATGTCCCCCAACAGCTACCGCTACGTCCTCACGGGGCTGGTGGGGTTGGTCGGCGTCTGGTTGGTCTGGGTTCTCTTCGGCTGGGTGCCGGTTGCCGGATGGATCGTTCTCGGTGCTGCCACGATCGCCACGTGGTTGTTGGGCACGGTGGGTTTCGGCGCAAGCCTCTTGAGTCGAGGTGGTGTCCGCGCAGAGTTCGCCGGTCGAATCGTTCCGCCGGAAGCGTTGACCGATGAGTACCTCTGGGCGACTCCTCAATTCGGTGTCCCAGCGGCCGACCGATCGGAAGCCATCAAGGAATCGAAAAAGACCGACGCGGAGTAGGGGTTGCGGGGAAGGCGGCGTGCCTTTGCCTCGGCTAGGTATTCAGCACCGGTAAGGTGATCGTCTCGCGGGTCGCTGCTTCCAGCACGCGGTCGGCAAGGGCGCTCAGCGCGAGGGCAGCCGGGCTTTCGGCATCGGTGGTCACGATCGGTTGGCCCTTGTCCGCCAGACTCGCCAGCTCAGGCTGAAGCGGGATTTCACCCAGCAAGGGGACTCCAAGTTCCTCGGAGAGTCGTTTCCCTCCACCTGCCCCAAACAAATCCCAACGCTTTCCCGTATCGGGATCGACGAACCCCGACATGTTCTCGATCACGCCGAGGACGGGCACGTTCACCCGCTCGAACATTCGGGCACCTCGGAGTGCATCACCCACTGCCATCTCCTGAGGGGTGGTCACGATCAATGCCCCGGCTACAGTGATGCTCTGCACCAGAGAGAGTTGAGCGTCGCCGGTGCCGGGGGGAAGATCCACGATCAGAAGATCGAGCTCTCCCCAGTCCACATCACCCAGGAACTGTTGGATCACCTTCATGATGATTGGGCCACGCCAGATCGCCGCCGCATCCCGATCGATGAGGAATCCCAGGGAGATCAGTTTGACGCCGTGGGCTTCGTGCGGCTGGATCCTCCCCCCGATGACCGTGGGCCGCTCGAACATGCCGAACATGCGAGGGATGTTGGGGCCATAGACATCTGCATCCATCAGCCCCACACGATGCCCACGCTTGGCGAGGGCGATAGCGACGTTCGCGGCCACGGTGGACTTGCCGACGCCACCCTTTCCCGAGGAGACCGCGATCACGCGTTTGATGTGGTCGAAGCTCGGCGGTGGCGGTGGGGCAGCAGCCGTCCCTGGAGGCGGTGATGGACCGGGCGGTGCATGGGATTCTCGGGGAGGTCCTGCGGGATCGACAACCGTGATCTTGACCGAGGTCACTCCATCGACCGCCTGGAGAGCCTTTCGCGCCTCACGCACCAGCGTGGCTGGATCCTCTTTGCCCAGGAGAAAGGTGAAGTTCACCTGGCCGTCCGGGTTCACCGCGAGCTCACGGATCATCCCAGCTGACAGTAGGTCGTTCCCCAGCCGGGGATTCCGGATCGAAGCGAGCACCGACATGACGCCGGACTTGATGGAACTCACAGGGCCTCCACTCGACGAACCTCGGGGACCGTCTGGCGCAAACGGACTTCGATGCCTTGTCGCAAGGTCACCGTTGCTGCGGAGCAGCCGTGACAGGTGCCGCCCATGCGCAATAGGAGCGTTCCGTCGTCTTCATCGAAGTCGACGACTTCGACCGTACCCCGGTGCGAGGCGATATACGGCCGAAGGTCGTCAAGAGCGAGTTCGATGCGATCGAAAACTGAAGACGTCATGAGGCAGGGTATTCAGGCATACGTGCCGGGAGAATAGAGTAGGTCCCGGTGGGAATCAACTTCCGTTCGTGTTGGAGAGGTACTCTCGCGCCGCCGTCAGAATCATCGCTTGGACTTCCGCCATGGTCCCCGGCAGGGCGACACCGGCCGCCTTCGCATGACCACCACCGCCAAGCGCGTGGGCGAAGGTCGCGACGTTCACGTCCCCGACGGAACGCAGCGAAACCTTGATGCGTCCCTGGGACAACTCACGGAAGAGAATGGCCAGTCGCACCCCACTGATCGAGCGCGGATGCTCCACCACGCCATCGAGATCGTCGGGTGTCACGCCGTAGCGCTCAATCGCTCCAGGGGGGACGGTGACCCACGCCAGTCCGTATTCGGGTTCGACGACCAGTGTCTCCAGGGTGGCCGCCAGAAGCCGTGGTCGCCCTTCCGGGGCGGTGGCGTAAACGTCGAGATAGATCGACTCGGGGTCGATTCCCGTCTCCAGCAGATCGGCAGCCACCCGTAGGGTCCGCGGATGCGTGTTGCTGAACCGGAACCCTCCCGTATCGGTCATCAGCGCCACGTACAGCGCGCGGGCGGTCGACGTGTTCACCGGCCAGTCGTTGGCGACGGCGATCTCGTAGATCAGTTCGCCGGTGGCCGCGACGCTGGGGTCCACAAAGCGCGGTCCGGCCGGGAGGGTGCCGGGGCTTGCGTGATGATCGATACAAACGACAGGAACCTGACGGCCGCTGACCTCGGCTCCCAACACCCCCAGACGGGTCGAATCGGCAATATCGAGGACGACGATGGTATCGGCCTTCCGAATCGCACGAACGGCCTCACGCGATCGATCGAGTTCGGGCAGGTCACGAAAGAGGAAGTCGAACCGAGCGGGAGTCGGAGTCGGGTTGGCAATCACCACCGTCCTTCCCTGTGCCCGGAGCAGGTGTGCAAGGCCGACTTCACTCCCCAGGCCGTCGCCATCGGGGTTCACGTGGGTCGTGAGAACGATGTATCTCGCGGCACCGAGGGTGTCGGCTACCTCTTGGGCGGCTTTCCGTTTGTCGTCGGTGAGGGTGATCGTCACTTGGCCGCTCGGCGTCGCTCTTGCCGGGGCGTGATCACAACGACGTGCCTGGAGGGGGCAGGTGCTCCCTTTCCGGGTCTACTCGGAGAAGCTTGGCCCAGGTGTACCCGAGCAGGCCGAGGACGGAGACCCAGGCCACGGCCATGAAGATCATCGCACCGATGGTCATCCGACCTCCTGTCGCGCCGCACGGCGCGCCCAGGCGAGTTTGATCAGATAGAGCTGTCCGCAGAGTATCACCAGCATGACGGCGCGCGAGGCCCACCGTACCATGTGCTCCGACTCCGGTTTGTCGTGGAGGAGCAAGATCGGAATGGCCTCCTGCACGGTCCACCATACCAGCATGACCAGGAGGAACACTGGGGTGACGTAGGTGAGGACGAACTTGAAGAACCGTGGGATCCGAATCGTCGCTCCGTCGTGCAGTTCCCGCCACATGTTCTCTGGCCCGAAGACCCAGACGAACAGCACGGTTTCCAACAGCGCCAGGATCACGAGGCCGAAGGTACCGGCCCAATAATCCCACTCGTCGAGGAACCCGCGGGTGTTGTAGAGCACATGCAGGAGACCGAGAAGGGCGGCGAGGATCCCGAGAACGATGGCGCCCTTCTTCCGACTCCAACCGAAGTTCTCCTCCACGAAGCCCAGCGCTGGAGTGGCCATGGCCACCGAGGAGGTGATCCCCGCAAAGAACAACAGTCCAAACCACATCAGGCCGGCGAGGCCCGCGATGGTGGCACCCCCCGGAAGCTGGTTGAACACCAGAGGCATGGCGATGAACGCCAGGTCGAAGTTGCCGGCCTTGGCGATGGCTACTGCACCGGTCACCCCGAAGAAGGTGACCACCGCAGGAATCGCCAACGACCCGCCCAGCACGACCTCGGCGGCTTCGTTCGTCGCCGCGGTCGCGATGCCGGAGAGGGCGATGTCGTCCCGCTTGGTCAGGTAGGATGCGTAGGCCTGCAACGTGCCCATACCGACCGACAGGGTGAAGAAGATTTGCCCGGTCGCGGCGAGCCAGACCTTCGGCTGGGCCAAGGCGCCCCAGTCCGGGGTGTACATGAAGTTGAGTCCGTCCCACGGCGAATAGCTGGTCGTCACGCCGGCTTCGACAACCTCATGGGCCGGGAGCGTGAGGACGCGCACCACGAGAATCACCGCGAACAGGAAGAGGAGGGGCATGGCGAACTTGGCCAGCCGCTCGATGCCCGCAACGAGGCCCTTGCTCACAACCCAGAAATTGACGGCGATGGTGACGAGAAAGAACGCGATCGGTACCCACGCGGCGTGGACCCCACCGTTCAGCGGATCCTGATACGAGTCCAGGAAGCCACGCATGCCCTCCTGATCGAGTCCCTGCGTCGAACCAATCATCGAAAAGAAGGTCCACGCCAGGGTTTCGGACTCGATGAAGCTGTAGTAGATGAGCACGATGACCGGCATGAAAAGACCACACACGCCGAGGTACTTCGCGAGCGGATTCTTCCAGAGTGCCTCGAACATCCCTGGGGTCGACCCTTCCCCGCGCATTCCCCCATGTCGGCCCACTCCCCATTCGACCCACATCAGAGGGATACCGACGAGAATGAACGCGATGAAGTACGGGATCATGAAGGTCCCGCCACCATTCTCGACGGCTTGCCGAGGGAACCTCAGGAAGTTCCCCAACCCAACCGCGTTCCCCGCCATCGCGAGGATGAGTCCGATGCGCGATCCCCACTGCTCGCGCGGAGCTGCCGCGTCGTTCACCATGGCGCTCCTGCAGGGTAAGGTGGAAAGGCGAAAGGGATCACGCGCTGTAGTTGGGTGCTTCTCTGGTGATCGTCACATCATGGGGATGAGATTCTCTGAGCCCGGCGGGGGTGATCCGGAGGAACGAGACATCGCGTTGCAGCGCTTCCAGATCGGCAGCCCCGCAGTAGCCGAGGCCACTCCTGAGCCCTCCCACCATCTGGTAGAGCACATCCGACACTGGCCCACGGTAGGGGACGCGGCCCTCGATCCCCTCGGGGACCATCTTTGCCGGACCCAACTCTCCATCCTGGAAATACCTGTCGGCCGACCCATCCTGCATCGCGGAGAGACTGCCCATCCCACGAATCATCTTGTACCGGCGCCCCTCTGCGAGGATGGACTCACCTGGACTCTCTTCGGTGCCTGCCAGCATCGATCCCATCATGACCGATGCGGCACCCGCAGCGAGGGCCTTGACGATGTCACCGGAGTACTTGATACCACCATCTGCGATGACGGGAACCCCCCCGGCACCCCGGACCGCGTTGAGTATTGCGGTGATTTGCGGTACGCCCACGCCCGTCACCACCCGGGTCGTGCAGATGCTGCCGGGACCAATCCCGACCTTGATACCATCCACTCCACGCCTGACCAACTCCGCCGCGCCCTCTTCGCTGGCCACGTTTCCACCAACCAGTTGAACATCGGGGAACGCCTCTCGAAGATTGCTGATGGTGCGAAGCACGCCTTCGCTATGCCCGTGCGCCGAATCGACGACGACGACGTCACAACCCGCCCCGATCAATGCCCCGGCCCGGGTGGCCGCTCCCTCTCCAGCCCCGACGGCCGCGGCGACACGCAGTCTCCCGTGCCCGTCTTTGTTGGCGTTGGGATATTGTCGCCGTTTGAAGATGTCCTTGACGGTGATGAGTCCTCGAAGCACCCCCTCGCCATCCACCACGGGGAGCTTCTCGATCCGATGTTCCGCCAGGACACGTTCGGCCTCATCCAAGGTCGTCCCGACCGGTGTCGTGATGAGTCCCTCGTGGGTCATGGCGTTCTCGATCGGCTGGTCGAGGTTACGCTCGAACTGGAGATCCCGATTGGTGATGATTCCGACGAGTCGGCCCTGACCGTCTACGATCGGAACCCCTGAGATCCGGAACCGTTTCATGAGCACCGAGGCTTCACGCAACGGTCGATCGGGTCCGAGCGTGATCGGATCGAGAATCATCCCCGACTCGCTGCGCTTGACCCGATCCACTTCGGCAGCCTGCCGGTCGATCGGCATGTTCTTGTGAATCACCCCGAGTCCGCCGGCACGGGCCATCGCGATGGCCATTTCGGCCTCGGTGACGGTGTCCATCGCCGCCGACACCAGGGGTATCTGCAACGGGATCGCACGAGTGAACCAGGACGTCGTCCCCACCTCCCTCGGGGTCAGCGTCGAGTGTCGGGGCAGCAGCAGAACGTCGTCGAAGGTCAGCCCCGGATCAGGAAGGATCTCCTTCATCGGGCCCGCACTGACATGCGAAGGATGCCTGGTTTGGCGTGTGGCAGGGGTGCGTACGACAGAAGAGTCAGGAGCAACATCCAGAAAGCTTAGGCCGCACCCCCCGTGAAATCAAGCGGGATCGGTGGTCGGTTTCGCTTGGCCGTTCTCCATCGGAGTCGGTTGCCGCGGGGGTGTCGGCGAAGCGGCCTTGACTGCCTCGTCCACCACGGCTTGCGCCGCAGATGCCACACCCTTCATCACTTTGCCGGCGCTGTCCACGATACCCATGGTGCCCGCGATCGCCTTGATCGGCACGCCCGCCGCGCGCATCGTATCCTCGGCGGTTTCGGTGATCTTGGTGAGGAAACCCCGCCCTCGCGACCGCTCCGCATAGCGGCTTTCCAGAAACTCGATGAAGTCGAGCACTTGATAGGCCCGCTCGTCCGTCAGATCATCGAGCCGACGCATGATGCGTTGTTTGAGTAGCTCGTTCATGGGTTCCCCTCGAGCCGAATCACAGGTACTGGAAGATAGCGGGTCCGGGGAGCGATGATCGTCCCGTGCGCCTGGAACTCCTCGAGGGCTTGCATCGCCCGAAACCGTTCGGCCTGCTCGCGGGTCACGGCCACGTACACGAAGCCCGACTCGGGCAGGGGTCCCCGCGTGAGGAGGTACGGTTCCCCGGCAGGCAACTCAGGACGCAGTTCGTCTGCCGTGTCGATCGCGAGGTACTGCAACCGCCAGGTGACCCGTGCGCCGATGTACTTGTCGGGGTCCGTGATGATCTCATCCAATGTCAGCATTCCCTCAGCGGGAGGTGCCGCGCCCACATCCCCCTCACGAACCCACAAATCCGCCCGGATCTTGGTCCATCCCCCACCGCGGGAAACGACTTCGACTCGTAAATCCTCCGGGGCACGACCCACCTCCGCCGAACCGGGACCGAGTGAGATCGGCGCCCCCTCGCGCACCACTCCCATTTCGGCTGGTGCAGGCGCGGGAGAGGCGGGAGGAACCGGCGGTGGCGGCGGGGGTGTGACGGTCGCAGGTGCGGCGGCCGCGGTGGGGGTGCGAGTCGTCTGGGTGGCCTCCCCGAGACTCGCCTGTGGCACCCACACCTCCCGCCTGACATGGGACCACCCACCCTGCACGCTCAATCGCGTCAGGAAGGCCTGGTTCAGGGCGCGTGCCATGATCCGGCCGTTGGGAGTCGACCGCAGGTTCTCTCCACCGGTCACGTCCACCCGGTGGGTGAATTCCCCTTCGCGTGCCACCGAGAGGGATGCACTGAAGATCCACGCCTCGAGAGCGACCTGCCGCCACGATCCCCGGCTGGCAACTGCCTGGAGTGTGGTGCCCGCGTTGATCTCGCCGAGAAGAACCCCGCCGGGAGTGGCGTGGAACGGTGCCGCGCGTTGAAAGGTTACGGTGCTCTGCGCGGCCACAGGGGACGCATAAAGCGCCAGCGCGGCGCAGAGTAAGGCTGGTAGCCGGCGGAAGGGGGGACTAGATTGCCACGCGATCGTCACCGTCCGGCATTGTAGAACCCACGGAGAGACATGTCAAACCGTCCCGGCCGCCAACACCCCGTGGCGCTCGTCGTTCTCGACGGCTGGGGCCACCGGGTCGAGCGGGAGGGAAATGCGATCGAGATGGGAAACACTCCTGTCTGGCATCGCCTCTGGAATGCCCAACCGACGACCCTTCTCGACGCCAGTGGGCTCGCAGTCGGCCTGCCCGAAGGGCAAATGGGGAACAGCGAGGTCGGCCACCTCAACCTCGGTGCCGGCCGTGTGGTGGCTCAGGACCTGGTGCGAATCTCTCAAAGCATCAAGGACGAGTCATTCTTCGACATCGACTCCTTGGTGACAATGTGTGAACGCGTCCGGGAGACCGGTGGAACCCTGCACGTCCTGGGTCTCCTGGGCTACGGCGGGGTCCACGCACTCGATCGGCATGTCCTTGCGGCCGTCGAACTCGGCATCCGACATGGCGTCCCCCGCATCGCCCTCCACGGCTTCCTCGATGGGAGGGATAGCCCCCCCCTGTCGGGACGCGACGTGCTGGACCAGCTGATCGGGGACCTCACTGGACTCGATGGTTCGCGGGTCGTGATCGGATCCCTGATCGGGCGGTACTATGCCATGGACCGCGATCGAAGGTGGGACCGCACTCGACTCGCCTACGACGCTCTCACCAAAGGGATAGGAAGGCAGGCAACCGACCCGCGGAAGGCACTCGAAGAGGCCTATGCCGCGGGCGAAACGGACGAGTTCGTGAAGCCGATCGTGCTCACGACCGAGACGGGAGCCGCCAGGGCTCCCATTCGCAAGGGCGACGCGATCTTCTACGTGAATTTCCGCGCCGACCGGATGCGACAAATCGTGGGCGCGTTGTCGGTTCATGGGTTTGATGGGTTCGTGACCGACCAGCCACTGGTCAGCAATGCGGTCACCATGACACGCTACGATGATCGTTTCGGTCTACCCGTTGCCTTCGCTCCCTATACCCTATCCCGGATTCTGGCGGAGGTGCTCAGCGAAGCGGATCTCACCCAATTCCGCACGGCAGAAACCGAGAAGTACCCACACGTGACCTACTTCTTCAACGGCGGGATCGAAACGCCATTCCCGTGCGAGGAGCGCGTCCTGATTCCGTCTCCGAGAGTGGCGACCTACGACCTCGAGCCGGAAATGAGTGCGCCCGGTATTACCGATGCGTTTTGTGAGGCACTCGAGCGCGCCGACCACGACTTCCTCTTGTGCAACTACGCCAACGCGGACATGGTTGGCCACACCGGGGTCGTGCCGGCCATCCTCAAGGCGGTAGAGACTCTCGATGGCTGTCTCGATCGGGTGGTCCGTGCGGCTCTCGCGTCCGGCACACGGTTATTGGTGACAGCCGATCACGGCAATTGCGAAGTCATGTTCGACCCGGCGACGGGTGGGCCTCACACGGCGCACACGACCAACCCCGTGCCATTCGTCGCCATCGGTACCGAGATTCAGTCTCTGCGCAGTGGAGGAGCATTGTGCGACGTGGCACCAACCATCCTTCAACTCATGGGCCTCGAGCCGCCGAGCGAGATGAGCGGCCGCTCTCTGATGAAATGAACCCAACGATTCTCCGATCCCTGACCTGCGCCGTCGCCATCCTTGCGGCCATTGGCTCTCCCCCGAACCTCCGTGCCCAGGTCGGCCACGCGCCAGAGGACTCACCCTATCGGGACATTCAACGCGCCAGTTTCTTCGTTGCCACGCTTGGGACCTTCCGCGGGTCCGGCGGCAAGCTCGGAGTGGCGCCGCACGACGGTCACACCTACGGGTTGCGGTGGAGCATTCTCGCCAACCGACCCCTCCAGGTCGGGTTTGGAGTGACCTACGGTCGCCTCCAGCACCTGGTACAGAACCAATCCGTCACGCCGGATATCCGGACCACGGGCCCCGTCGAGACCGAGGTCATCTGGACCGATGTCGCGTTCCAGATCAACCTCACGGGAGGCAAGACCTGGCATGGCCTCGCGCCGTATTTCGGAGCGGGACTCGGTCTCGCCTTGACCAGCGAAGCTTCTGACGAGCCCACCGACTTCCGAATGGGCAACAAGTTCTACTTCGCTCCCATGGCCGGCACGCGAATTTTTCTGACCTCTCGCTTGCACCTCCAGTTGGAGGGCCGCTACCAGTTCTGGCAAATCACCTACCCCGAATCGTTCCGTATCCCCCCATTCGGCGGGAATGGAAACGACGCGGTTCTCCCCGGGGGATCGTTGAAGGAGTGGTCCGTCACACCGTGGCTCCAGATGGGCCTGGGGTGGGCAGTATCCCTGCCGTTCTAAACCCTCATGACCCTCTCGTTGACGCGTTCGGTCTCCTTCACCGCCCGGCACCGGCTCTTCGATGAGCGCCTGACGGCGGCCGAGAACCGGATCCGATTCGGGGAGACCGTTGACGATCACGCGCACACGTACACCGTGAGCGTCACACTCGCCGGGGAACCCGATCCGGTCACGGGGGAACTTCTGGACCTCGGGAAGCTCGACCGGCTGCTCACCGACCGGGTCGTTCAGCCACTCGACGGCGCAAGCCTCAACGAGGCAGTACCCGTCTTCAGCAGCGGGGGGAAGCTCGCCACCTGCGAAGCCCTCGCGGCTTGGCTGTTCGACGACCTCATCACTCTTCTTCCCCCCAACCTCCGCCTCGAACGCGTTCGCGTCGCCGAGGACGCGACACTCCATGCCGACTGTACCGGGACCTGACCCCTCTCCGAACCTTCCCGCCAAAAGGGGGGGGCGGATGTCGGAGGAAGCCGTGGTGGAGGAAATACCGGTGTGGCTCGAAGTGAATGGGGTACCCGCCGTCACCTGGATGTGCACCCCGTCACTCCTCGAGGAACTCGCCGTTGGATGGCTCTCGGGTGAGGGGTACATCACCTCGGTTGATGACGTGCGCCTTCGCCCGTGTGGAACCGACATGGGGTTCTGGGCGACGATCGACGCCGAACGGGTTGACGCCGTCCGACGGGAAAACCGCCGGCCGGTACTCGCCTCGGGGTGTGGGGCGGTTCCCACCTTTCTGGCCGATCCGGCAACCCAAATCCCCGAAGCACCGAGAGGGCCACCCCCTGAACCGGAGGCCTTGCGACGACTCTTCAAAGTGCTGTTCGGCCTGGGAGAAAGGTATCGCGAAACCGGAGGGATCCACGCCGCGGCCCTGACCGATGGGAGTGAGCTGCTCGCGCACGCGGAGGACATCGGTCGCCACAACGCCGTGGACAAAGTGGTTGGCATTGCCACCCTCTCCCGGACGGAGTTGGCGGGACGGGGACTCCTCGTCACCGGACGAATCTCCGCCGAACTCGCGTTCAAGGCCGCGAGGGCTGGAATTGCCTGGGTCGCCACTCCGTCGGTGCCCTCCACGCTGGCGGTCGAGATCGCGCGGCGGGCGGGGATGGTGCTGGTGGGGCGCGCGGTCAGTGGACAACCCCGCCATCATGGGGTCGGGCGTTAATGGGGCCGGTGCAGGGGGCCATTCTCGCCGGAGGGCATGCCACCAGATTCGCCGGGAAACCCAAAGGGCTGGAATGTGTCGGTGGTGAACGGATCCTCGACCTGGTGGCTGAAGTACTCAAGGTCGGTCTTGGGGTCGACCCGATTCTGGTTGCCAATGTTCCGGAGGCCGCGACGTGGCGCTCCGACCTTCGCGTCGTTCCCGACCTGACACCCGGACTGGGGGCGCTCGGCGGTCTCTACACGGCAGTGGCCGTGGCCCCGGCGCCGGTGGTCTGCGTGGCCTGGGATATGCCTTTCGTGACGAGTGCTCTGGTTCGTCGCCTGGCTGAGGGACTCGAGCATTCGGATGTATTCCTTCCAGCCAGTGGGAACAGGCGGGGAGTGGAGCCGCTGTGTGCAGCCTACGGCCCGGCGTGTCGTGGGGCGATGGAGCGTGCCATTGAAGAGGGGGATGGCCGCGCAATTGGCTTCCATCGCCACGTGCGGGTGGGTATCCTATCAGAGGCGGACGTCTCGACTTTGGGCGATGCCGGCAAGCTATTCTTCAATGTCAACACCGAGCACGATCTCACACGTGCGCAGGAGCTGATCTGATCCATGCGTCTCGTATCCATCGTCGGGCAGAAAAACTCCGGGAAGACCACCCTGCTCATTGCCCTCGCTCGGGAGTTCAAGAGACAGGGTCGGACGGTGGCCACCATCAAGCATGCGACCCACCCGGCGGTCTTTGACACGAAGGGGACAGACAGTCAGCGGCACTTCGACGAGGGAAATGCGATCAAGACACTGATCGCCGCCCCGGAGCTTCGAGTGCTGTTCGAACGCACTCCCGACGATACGGATCCCGTGACCCTGGCTACGACCTACTTGCAGGGCGCGGACATCGTTCTCATCGAGGGCTTTCGCAAAGCACAACTGCCAAAGGTCGAGATTTCCCGGACCGCGATTGGTCTGCCGCCCTACTACGATCCCGCGCTCCCGAACGCTGAGGAATGGCTCGCGGTGGTCACCGACGACCCGATGTTCCAGGCCGGCTGCCGCGTCCTGCGGTTCCAGGACACCATGTGGCTCCCGGTCCTGGCCTCGCTCGCGCTGGAGTATGGAAAGGAAGTGTAGCCATAGCCCTTACCGCGGCCGACGCCACTCGTCGGATTCTCGCCGAACTCAAGCGCCAACCTCCGCTTCGCGTCCCGCTCCATGATGCCCTCGGTTCCGTACTCGCCGAGGAAGTGATCAGCCCCATCAACATCCCTGCCCAAACCAACTCGGCCATGGATGGATACGCCGTCCGGGGAAAGGACGTACGCGGCGCGACTGCCGAGGTGCCCTGCGTGCTCGAAGTGATCGAGACACTCCCGGCTGGGCGGTTTCCCACTCGGGGGCTGGGGCCCGGAGAGTGTGCCAGAATCTTCACCGGCGCACCCCTGCCCGAGGGGGCCGACACCGTGATCCGACAGGAGGATACCGATCTCGGTCGTGAGCGCGTCACGATCGTCACCGACCGAGACCTGGGATCGAACGTCCGGCATGCCGGTGAGGATATTCAGCGCGGAAGGCGTGTGTTCACGCCCGGAACCGAACTCGGACCGGCTCAGTTGGGTGTCCTCGCGTCCATGGCGGTGTCACACCCGGTGGTATTTCGGCGTCCGCGGGTGGGTATTCTCGGGAGTGGTGATGAAATCGTCGAATTGGATCGACCCGACGATATCCTGAGCGGTCGCAAGGTGGCCAGCTCCAATTCGTACACCTTGAGCGCTCTGACGCGCCTCGCCGGTGGCGTCCCCATCCCGCTCGGCATCGCCGCAGACACCCGTGACAGTCTCCGAGAACACTTCGCCAGGGCCCAGGACTGTGACCTCCTGGTGACCAGCGCCGGAGTCAGCGTGGGCGAGCATGACCACCTGCGGGACGTGGTCGCGGAAGTGGGAGGCGCGGAGGCCATCCGGTTTTGGAAACTCCGGATGCGACCGGGCGCTCCCGTGGGTTTCGGAATGATCGGGGTCATGCCATGGCTTGGCCTTCCGGGCAACCCGGTGAGCGCCATGGTCACCTTCGAACTCTTCGTCCGGCCGGCGATTCGTTGGATGGCTGGGTTCGATGCACCGTTCCGGCGCTGCGTGCCGGTGGTGACGGGAGAACCGATCAAGGTCTCTGCCGCGCTCCAGCATTTTCTCAGGGCCCGCATCACCGACGAGGGAGATCGCCGAGTCGCTCGGCTCACGGGGCCCCAGGGGTCGGGGATTCTCACGTCGATGGTCCAGGCGAACGGCCTCCTCATCGTCCCGGAGGGGCAGCGAGAAACACCGAAGGGCGCCATCCTGAGCGCCCTCCTCTTCGACGATCCGATCCACCAGACGGAGCCCGGGTTTGGCGGGGGCTAGGCGAGCCCTCGAACCTTCTCCAAGAGTGCCTTCGCATCCAGGTTTTCCGCCTGGAGCTTGATCTCCTTCTCGACCTGTGGATAGATCGTTGTCGCATCGGCCTGGAATCGCTCGAACAGCTCCTTGAGGTCGGCCTTGCTGAGGGTTCGACCCTTCGCGTAGTACGTACTGGCGGCGTGTCCCAGGGCATACGTCGTCGCGAACGACGCCATGGTTCCCACGACGGCCCCGGTCGCACCGCGCAGCACACCGCCCAGCAAGCCCCCACCAACCCGCTTGGCAATCCCGCCCACGAGCCGCCGAGCAATCGTCTCGACCGCCTGAGAGGTGGCGCCGAGTCCGAAGGTGGCAACGAGTTCGGCAATCTGGGAACGGTCGAGCCGCACTCCATGGCGGCGACCAATCTCATAGACCAGTTTGAGCTGAAGGGGAAGGACGACGACACTCGCCGTCGCTTGGGGGAGCAGTTCGGCCGCCCCGGCGAGAATCGCATGCCGGAGGATGGTCTGATCGAGGTCCCCTCCCCCAGCTTCATGTTCTCCGGTGGAAACCGGCGGGAGACCGGGATCGACATAGTGCTCGGCCTCGAGTCGCATTCCGATCGCGGCGGCCTCGGAAATCCCGAGCGCTACCCGAAGTTCCTCGAGGAAGGTCTCCTCGGGTTCGTTCAACGCATCATCGGCGCGACACACCGTTGCGGCAAGGTGGTAGGCCGTCCGACGGGCCTCCGGGGTGGTGAGTGCCTCGGCAATCGCCTCGGGTGAAACCGGCTTGAGGAAGGCCATCCGAAACAGATCCTTCCCACCATACCCCATCTCCTCCATGAGGTGTTGGATCCGCTGCCGTTCCGATGGATCGAGGTGACCATCGGAACACGCTGCCGCGACACAGGTCAGGGCGATGAATTCGATTTCCGTCTCGGTCATGTTGCCTCCCGGAGCACCGGCCAGGATGGGACGTCTGGAAGATAGTCGGGTGCTGACGCTACCTTTCTAACCGGAGGAGTAACGATGAACAACGCCAAGACTTTCATCCTGATGGCCGGCATGATGGCGCTCTTCATGGTCGCCGGTCAGGCCATTGGAGGCAGCCAAGGGCTCCTGGTGGCCCTGCTCATCGGCGGCACCATGAACTTCCTTTCCTTCTTCTTCTCCGACCGCATGGTGCTGCGCATGTACCGCGCCCGGGTCGTGACCGAAGCGGAGGCTCCCGATCTCTACCGAATGGTCGACCGGCTCCGCCAGCGAGCTGGACTACCGATGCCTGTCGTCGCGGTCGCGCCGCATGAGCAGCCCAATGCCTTCGCGACCGGCAGGAGCCCCACCAAGGCGGTCGTAGCGGTGACCACGGGGCTTCTCAAACGGATGCCCGGTGAGGAGGTCGAGGGGGTCATCGCCCACGAATTAGCGCATATCAAGAACCGCGACATGCTGATCTCCACCATCGCGGCGGCCATGGCCGCGGCGATCGGTTACCTGCCCTACCTCCTGTTGTTTGCCGGTGACCGTCGCGATCGGGGTGGCAGCCCGTTCGTGGCCATTGGCATGATGATCCTCGGTCCCTTGGCAGCCATGGTGATTCAGATGGCCGTTTCGCGACAACGGGAATTCGAGGCGGACCGGGTCGCGGCGGAGATCCTGGGGCGCCCCGAACCCTTGGCGAGGGCGCTGCAGCGACTGGATGCCATGTCCAAGCGCATCCCGATGGATGTCGCCCCTGCGGTTGCTCCCCTCGCCCAAGTGAACCCGCTCGCCGCCCACCCCGGAGGCATGGCGCGTTTGTTCTCCACCCATCCACCGACCGAGGAGCGGATCGCGCGGCTCCAGGGACGACCCTAGGTCAGGAGGACACAGGGGTCTCCGAAGCAGGACACGCGTGTTGCCTCCTTTCCAGTCGCTCCACCCAGTAACTCATTGCCTCGGGGAGAGATAGCCGAAGCGGCAGGACCAGGCATGCGCTCTGCTGATGAGAAGCTATCCGACGTGGGAGCGGAATCATGCGCAGGCTTGCCAGACGACTCCTGTATTTCATCCCGATCCTGTGGCTGAGCGGCTGTCGACTGCTCAACCCGACCGACCCACTCGACGAACTCGACCATGCCTACGATCTCTGGGCAACCCGAGGATACGACTCCTACAGCTACGAAGTCATACGCAGTTGCTTCTGCGGTCTACCCGGGGTCGGTCGCGTCGTGGTCGTGGTGGTCCATGACTGGGTGCCGGTTGCGGCCTGGAATGCCGATACGGGAGAGCCTTTCGGGCCCGGCGAGGTGGCGGCCTTTCCCACGGTCGAGGACTTGTTCGACCTCGCGGAGGACGCCATCCGTCACGCGGATCGTTTCACCATCGAGTATGACGACCGGCTGGGTTACCCCCGGGTCCTCGACATCGACTACCTCAAGAATGCCATCGACGACGAGTTGTTCGTCGGGTCGAGCCGACTCGAACCGATCGGGTAGGTACCGACAGCCGCACCTGGCGTAACCGCGGAGCCAGCAGCATCTTCCCCGCTCATGCCTCCGACACCCCGTGTTGGTTTGTTAGCTCGCCTTGGTCTCGGTCGTCCCGATGCCCGGGCATGGGCCATGTACGACTGGGCGAACTCGGGTGTGTACACCCTGATCATCACCGCGGTCTTCCCGATCTTCTTCCTCGACTATGCCTCCGAGGACCCGCAGTTGGGGGTGAGTCGGTTCACTCTGGCCACGACGCTCGGTCTCACCATCACCGCGGTTCTCTCACCCTTCCTCGGGACCCTGGCGGATCAGTCCGCCTCGAAACTCAAACTCCTCGCAACGTTCATCGCGATTGGTGTTTCTGCTGCGTGTGGCATGTTCTTCATCGGCCAAGGGCAATGGATGTTTGCCCTCGTCCTCTTCATGCTCGTGACGCTGGGCATCAACGGGAGTTTCGTCTTCTACGATGCGCTGCTCCCCCACGTGGCGGATCGGGAGGATGGGGATCGACTCTCCAGCGCGGGTTACGCCCTGGGCTACCTAGGGGGTGGGCTGGTCCTCGCGTTGGGGCTGGGGATCATCCAAGCACCCGGGTTCTTTGGATTACCCTCTGGAGACGGACTCTCCCCCAGCGCTGCAAGTCTCAAGATCCGGATAGGATTCCTCATCGCCGCGGCCTGGTGGCTGCTGTTCTCGATCCCGCTCTTTCGCCAAGTCCCCGAACCACCCGCCACACCACGTCTCCCCGGGCACGAGGGGCACAACGCCTTCACCGAGACCTTCGCCCAACTGGCGCGGACCTTCAAAGATCTGCGTCGCTACCGGGACGCTTTCATCTTCCTCATCGCGTTCCTGATCTACAACGACGGGATTGGGACGATCATCAAACTCGCGACAGCGTACGGCACGGAGATCGGCATCACTCGCACGACCATGATTGCGGCCATCGTGGTGACTCAGTTCGTGGGAGTCCCGTTCGCGTTCATGTTTGGCGCGCTGGCAGGAAGGATCGGGACACGGCCCTCGATCTTCCTGGGCATTGCGGCATACGGTGTCATCGCCGTCCTCGGCTTCTACATGCGAACCGACACGCACTTCATCATGCTCGCGATCTTGGTTGGGATGGTACAGGGCGGTACCCAAGCGCTGAGTCGCTCCCTCTTCGCCAGTATGATCCCGAAGAGCAAGTCGGGAGAGTTCTTCGGGTTCTTCAGCGTCTTCGACAAGGGTGCGAGCATCCTCGGGCCGCTGGCGTTTTGGCTCGTGCTCGAACTCACCGGCTCGAGCCGAAATGCCATCCTCTCCCTCATCATCTTCTTTGGCATCGGGGCGGCGCTACTCGCGACCGTCAACGTCAGTCGGGGCCAGGCCGCCGCACTCGAGGGTGATGCCTGAGGTGAAAGCGCACACGCACTATCTCTGGTTCAATACGAAGAAGCCGCAGGAGATCATCAACATCACTGATGAGGTGCAACGACAGGTCGAAGAGAGCGGAGTCCGTGAAGGCCTGGTCCTCGTGTCCGCCATGCACATCACGGCCTCCGTGTTCGTCAACGACCATGAGTCCGGGCTGTGGCAGGATATCCTGCATTGGCTCGAGCACACCGTGGCCCCCTGGAGTCCCGATCGCTACCACCACAACGACACCGGCGAAGACAACGCCGCGGCCCATTTGCGGAGCCTCACCGTCGGGCACGAGGTTGTGATTCCCATCACCGATGGCGCCCTCGACCTCGGACCCTGGCAACAGGTGTTCTATGGAGAATGGGACGGCCAGCGGAAGAAACGGGTGGTAATCAAAGTCCTGGGAGACGCCTGACAGACCTGCCGGTCCCGACGGCGTCTGTGTCCTTCCGACACGTTCCAGTGTCCAGAATCCGTGCAAAAATAGAGGAGTCGCGTGGTCCCTACACCGCCCCCGCGACCAAGTTCCGCGCCTTATCTCCCCATCCGACGCGGCATGGACCGTGCTCCTTGGAGGAGACCTATGCGAAGCTCATCTCTCCTCCTGGTCTCCTTGCTTTTCGCTGGGGCCTGTACCGATTCCACGGGTCCCTCGGACCCGGAAACCCTTCTCGAGAAGAACATCGCCCTCTGGAACCGGACCGGACCCGCGAGTTACGAATACACCCTGACCCGACTCTGTAACTGTGCCGATCCGATTACCCAACCCGTGACGATCGTCGTGAGGAATCGGCTCGTCGAAACCCGGAACTACCTCTCCGGCCTGGCCGTCGAACCACAGTACGATCAGTTGTTCACGTCCGTGCCGGGGCTCTTCGATCTCATCCGCACGGGAATCACGACACCCGCGGCGGCGCTCGCCGTTCGCTACGACGAGACGATGGGATATCCGGTGTCGATCCAGATCGATTGGGTGGCGGGTGTGGTTGATGACGAGGTGTCGTATCGGATAGAGGACTTCGAGGCCTTGCCACCGCTGTAGTCCCGGTCACCGCCTACATGTTGCGATAGGTCGGTCCGCTTCCCCCTTCTCGCGCAGTCCATCGAGGACCGACAACGTCGGTCGCCTTGCAGTCGATGCAGTTCGGTGGATTGATACGAAGCGACCCATCATCTGCCCGCTCATAGACACCGGCGGGACACACGTGGGAGTAGAACTCCGCGACCTCCGCAGGAACATCTTGGCTCACCAGGTGCGACGGTATGGTGTCCCGGGTCGCATTGCCCGATTTGAAGACCGCGTCGACCTTGCTGAAGGTCAGGGCCCCATCGGGTACGAAGGGCACAGCCTGTTCGACCTGTCGTCTTGCCTCCGCATCCGCCGCCATGGCGATTCTCCCGCCCGGGAAACGACCACCAGTGATGGTCATCAGGCCGGCCCGCATGGCGCCACCCAGGAATCCATCTTTGAAGGCAAGACGCATGTTCCTCGTCCGCTCGAGGTCGGAGGCGATGTAACTGTCATTGACCATGCGGTCGTACGAGGCGAGCGACTCGGCCGACACCTCCCTCACCCCCCCCGCACGACCGGCAAGGGCCTTGAAGATCGCCCGAGCGGCATAGATACCCGACTGCATGGCGTAGTGAATTCCCTTGAGTGAGGGAACATCCACGAAACCAACCGCATCACCGACGATGACGAGGCCTGCCCCATACCGTCGCTCGGGGAGCGCATAGTATCCGCCTTCAGGAATGGTCTTGGCCCCCCACTCCAGAAGCTCCCCGTCCGCCAGCAGGGGTTTGACCAGTGGATGCTCCTTCAACCGCTGAAGCAGCACGTGCGTGTCGAGGGCAGTGCCTTCATAGTCGAGGCCCGCCACGACACCGATCGAGATCTGGTTCGATCCCATCGGGTAGATCCACGTTCCACCGAAGGCATCCCGCGGCAGGGGCCAGCCCAGCGTGTGAATCACGCGATCGAGCGGGCGCGTCACCCCCCACATTTCCTTGACCCCAAGCGCGAAGATCTGGGGGTTCGGAGCCCCGATGCCCTGCCACCCGAGATAGGCCTGCGTCAAGGCGCCGCGTGTCCCCTCGGCGAGGACGGTCACCTGAGCGGTCAGGTCGGTTGGTTCCGCGTAGGTTGATGTGGGGTTCCCATCACGATCGAGACCCGAGGCCGTGGTCCGGACACCTCGGACGGCATCGCCCTCGACGAACAGGGATTCCGCGGGGAAGCCGGTAAAGATGTTGACGCCGAGTTCTTCGGCATGCCCCCCCAACCACCGCACGATTTCGCAGATCGAGGCGGAGTAGTTTCCGTGGTTCCTCATCGTCGGGGGAGTGGGAACTTTGGTGTGACCGCTGCCGGTGAGGTAATAAACCGATTCGTTCGTGACCTTCTCCCGGAAGGGGAACTCCTCATCGGCCACTCCCGGGAAGAGTTCTCTAAAGGCCCTTGGGTTGACGACGGCTCCCGACAGATTGTGCTCCCCCAGGCTTCCCGCTTTTTCCAGCACACCGATGGCCAGGTCGCCGAGGGGGCCGCCCTTTTCAGCGCTTGCGTGGGAGAGTCGAGCGAGTTCGATGGCGGTCGCGAGGCCGGCCGGACCGGCGCCGACGATCAAGACGTCCATCTCCACGGCCTCGTCACCAGGCGTTCCCCGAGTGAGGAGTCGCTCGGTGGGGAGGTCCGGCTGGTAGTCAGCGGGACGGAACGAGGTCAACTTGGGCGCGCTCACCCTTCGGCGCGGAGCTTCCGTACCTCGGCGGTCAGCCGAGGAACCACTTCGAAGAGATCTCCCACGATACCGTAGTCGGCCACCTTGAAGATCGGGGCGTCCTTGTCGCGATTGATGGCCACGATCACCTTGGCGGTTCTCATTCCGGCCAAGTGCTGAATCGCACCCGAGATGCCCACGGCCACATAGAGGCCAGGGCTCACAGTTTTGCCGGTCTGCCCCACTTGGGCAGAATGGTCCCGCCACCCGGCATCGACCACCGCACGGCTGGCGCCGACGGCTGCCTGTCCAAAGGCGTCGGCGAGGTCCTCGATCAGCGAGAAGTTTTCGGGCTCCTTCAAGCCCCGACCACCCGACACGACGATGGCCGCCTCGCCGACATCCAATGCCGCCTCGGCCGGTGCCTTGACCTCTACGACTTCCACGTTGGCGGTGAACTCCGGCACCGGTATGGATTCCAGGGTCCCAGGCCGACCCGCATCCGTCACCGGGAAGGTATTGGGGCGGATCGAGAGAACGGCCGTTGATGCCATCATGCGGAGCTGCTGAATGGCACGCCCTGCGTACACCGGTCGGGTCACCACCACTCGACCTTCCGCCACCGTGATGTCCGTCACCTCGGTGGCGCACGACGTCTCCAGTCGAGCCGCGACGCGAGGGGCGAGGTCCTTCCCGGTGGCGGTCGCCGCGAAGAGGACAGTCGAGTAGTTCGCGGCGAGTCCGGCGATGGTGGCGGTTTGTCCCTCGGGTGAATAGAGGCGGAAGGTGTCGTGAGTCGCCACCAGGACCCGATCGGCCCCGCAGGCCCCGAGGGCGTCGAGCCCCTCGACATCGTCGTGACCGAACACCAGGGCGTCGACCGTAGTGCTCATCGCATCCGCCACCTTCCGCCCGGCAGCGACGATCTCATGCGAGACTTTCCGCAGGGTCCCGTCCCGCTGTTCGAGCACACAGAGCATAGGAGACATCGTCAGATCGCCTTGGCTTCGGTTCGGAGGAGACGGACAAGTTCGGGAACGGCGTCGGGGCCCTCACCCACGATCCGTCCCGGAGGTCGGTCGGGAGGCAGGGTCAGGGAGAGCACCTCGAACGCACTCTCCCCCGCGGTCACCGGCTTGATGTCGAGGGGTTTCTTCTTGGCGGCCATGATCCCCTTGAGGGCCGGAAGCCGCGGGGTATTGAGACCCTTGTCACAGGTGATCACCGCCGGCAGTCCACAGCGTACAACCTCCACGGCCCCCTCGATCTCGCGTTCCGCGGTGACCGTTCCACCGTCAATCTTCAGGTGTGCGACCGCGGTGATACACGCCATTCCCAAGCGTTCGGCAACTTGGGGTCCCACCTGATGCTGGGAATCGTCGACGGCCATCTTGCCCATGAGGATCAGGTCGTAGCCGCCGGTCGCCAGCTCGTCGGCCAGGAGTGCGGCTGCCGCGGCAGGATCCGGATGCTCTGCGATCTGGAGAAGCACGCCGCGATCGATTCCCATCGCGAGAGCGCTTCGAATCGTCTCCTGGGCCGCATCGGTCCCCAAGGAGACGACGACCGTTTCCCCTTCCCCTGCAGCCGTTTTGCGGGCGATCGCCTCCTCGATCGCGTACTCGTCGTAGGGGTTCGGGACGAATTTCACACCCGTTGGATCGATGGAGACTCCGTCATCGGCGATGACCACCTTGGCGGTGGTATCAGGGACGCGTTTGAGACAGACGGCAATTTTCATAAGGGCGTCGACGTTGCTGGTAAGGAAATCAGAAGGCGCTGAGACCGGTGATCTTCTCGCCCAGAATCAGCGAGTGCATGTCATGGGTTCCCTCGTAGGTATACACCGATTCCAGGTTGGCCATATGACGCATCGAGTGATACTCGGCGAGAATGCCATTGGCCCCGAGCAGGCGGCGCGCCTCACGGGCGCACTCGGTGGCCATGTTCACGTTGTTCCGCTTGGCCAGTGACACCTGCTGTGGTGTCAGGAGATGGTCGTCCTTGAGCCGGCCCAACTGGAGGGTGAGGAGTTGGGCCTTGGTGATCTCGGTGAGCATGTCGGCGAGACGGACCTGCTGAATCTGGGTCTGCCCGATCGGCCGGTCGAACATGACCCGGTTCACCGCATAGCGGAGGGCTTCGTCGTAGCACGCCATGGCGGCCCCGATGGCGCCCCAGGCAATGCCGTACCGAGCCTGGGTGAGGCACATCAAAGGACTCTTGATCCCCGACGACTCGGGCAGGAGCGCATCGACCGGAAGGTGGACGTCCTGCAGGTGCAGCTCACTGGTGTCCGACGCCCGCAGGGAAAGTTTCCCCTTCTGATCCTTGGCGGTGAACCCTGGCGTGTTGGTGGGTACGATGAACCCGCGGATCGATGCAGGGTCATCCACCTCTCCCACTTTGGCCCACACGATGGCAACGGTTGCCTGCGACCCGTTGGTGATCCACATCTTGGTCCCGTTCAACACCCAGCCCCCGTCGCCCTTACGAGCCGTGGTGACGAGTCCAGCGGGGTTCGATCCGAAGTCGGGTTCGGTGAGTCCGAAACACCCGATCTCCTCGCCGGAGGCCAGGCGGGGAAGCCAGTACTGCTTCTGTTCCTCCGCACCGAAGGCGAAGATGGGATACATGACCAGCGCACCCTGGACCGAGGCAAAGCTCCGCACACCGCTGTCGCCGCGTTCCAACTCCTGCATGATCAGGCCGTAGGCAACGTTGTTGAGACCGGCACATCCGTACGCTTCGGGGAGGTTCGCACCGAAGAACCCCAACTCTCCCATGCCGCCGATCAGTTCCTTGGGAAACCGTCCTTCGACGTAGCAGTCGCCGATGATCGGCATGAGGTTGTCGTCGACCCAGGTGCGGACCGTGTCCCGAATTGCCCTCTCCTCTTCACTGAGAAGGCGATCGGCTTCGTAAAAGTCGACCCCAGTGAACCGAGAATTGGCCGCCGGTGACGACATGAATCCCCCTTGGATACGCAAACCGGATAGAGTCGGAAGATACCCTGAGACACACTGGGTCGGAAGCCGCCGAGTGGGCAGTGCAACTATAGGTGGAATCGAGAGTTAGGCCCTCCTGACAGAGCGCGCGTACCGGGCTTCCGTCCCTGGGATGAAGCGTCCGGTTTCTCGATCCCATCGGTGTTGCCGGACCGCAATCACCTGGTCGTCGGCGGTGATCACATTGAAGACGGAGGGACGTCCCCCACGACTCATGCTGGTGTGCGTGCCTGAAGCCGCGACGACGACGCGACCAGCCAGCTGGCCCACCGACTCCTGGTGGTCGTGTCCGCAGAGCACCAGATCGGCGCCGGAGGAAACCAGCCTCTTGTGGGCATCGCGCCAGTGCGCCAACCCCATTCTGCGAGAGATCTGCCCTCGCAAGACGTTATGGTGCAACACGAGGACCCTGAGACCATCGGGTCCAGACTTGAAAAGAGACTCCGCCCTGGCAGTCTCCGTCTTTGGGAGATGTCCCTTCACGGTGAGATCGCGAGGGTTCCAGGTCACCGAACCGACATCGAGTCCATGACTCGAAAGGGTGCCCACCAGAGTGGCACCGGGAATTTCGACCACGGGTCCAAGCTCGGGCCCGAAATACTTTAAGTACTTCCGGTGGCGGACCGCCTTGCCGAACAGCCCCAGTGGGCTCTTCCACCATTCGGTGTCGTGATTCCCCGGGACCACCAGAACCGGGGAAGTCTCCCGCAGCCCCTCCACGAAGCGGAGGGCACGTTGGAACTCCCCATGCCGGGCACGTTGGGTGAGATCCCCAGACACCACGACGGCGCTCGGGTTGAGGCTGGGCACGAATTCTTCCAGATCACGAACCTGATCCAGGGCGACATGCGCGCCAAAGTGAATGTCCGACAAGTGAACAAGGGTCAGACTCACCATGTCACCGCGACGCGATAGGACAGAGTCGCTTCACCCTTGGCCGGCACCCGTACCCGGAATCGGGTCCGCGTGCTCGAGAGACGCTCGGCGGGAAGCGTACTACTGAGAAGGGTCCATTCGCCCTGCCGCTCCTCGAGGACCTCCACGACCACGGCGACGTCTTTGGCATTCGCCAAGGTAACGGTATACCCCGCGGTGGCCCGCATCCGCGTGCTGTCCCGGCGCGTCGTGTACTCCGTCTGCACCCGGCGCGCGGTAATATCGAACGCGGTACCGGCCGTGAGGTCGAGGTCCTGTCCCACGGCGCTGTGCGGTTCGAAGGTTTCGCCAATCAGTTGAAGCCTCCCGCCGACATCCTGCTCGTAGAGGCGGTATGTCCCCATGGGGAGCGGTGTCCGACCGAAGTTGGAATCGGCCGGCCGCTGCAAGAGGTATCGAACTTCGACCGGTTGGGGGTCCGCTTCCCCGTACTGCATCAAGGGACCTCTCCACGGCAGGAGTCCGCGCAGGACGTAACGTCGTTGGAACCCCGTCGTGATCGGTTCGAAGAGGGCCGCTGTGGTGGTGACACCCGGGGTCAGGTCGAGCCGACCCGGGATCGTGTAGAGATGGGATTCGCCGATCTCCTGTTCGACCGCCGACGCCATGGCCACACCACCCACCGCACTTTCTCTCGCGGCCAGCCTTTGCATCATGGGTGGATTCGCCCGTCCGGTCTCCCCTGCGAGAAGTTGAACCTCCGCGTCCTCAACCAGGAGGGTGGCGGAAGGAATGACCGCCTCTCCTCCGACCCGGGCAGTCGTGCTCCCCAACACGACGGTGTACGACGCGCTCCACGAGGCGCCTGAGGTGAACCATCCCAGAGTGAGATCGGCACGGGCTGCGGAGTTCCGGATTCCCAGCAAGAGCGCCGGGGCGATCTGGACCAAATCATCCGGGTAGCGCGGCATGCCCGGTCGTTGGAAGAGCACCCGACCATCCGAGAGCCGGAATCGCTCGGGGTCCGTTCCGAGTACTTCGGCCACCACGGTATCCCGAACGCCATTCCGAGTCGCACCGGTTTCGAAGACCAGGGTGCGGCCGACGGCTCGTCGCATGGTGTTGGCTTCATCCACGGCGGCATCGTACCGGCCGCGAAGGAGGGTAACCCCCGGTGACGTCGTGAAGACCGAACCGGGGTCGAGCGCGCCGAGTTCGAGCCGGTGAGTCGACTCGCCGGCTGGGACCCGCAGAGGAAGAACACGACGGACCAGGACTCGTCCGTCCGAATAGATCGTGAGTCCCGACTGACTGGCGAGGGGTTCGGCCAGGAACGAGATGAGAATGGCAACGAGCAGGTAACGCGACATGACCGGTCTCCTTTCCGGCGACGTCAATCGGGCAAGAACTCCAGCGCGACCCTCATGACGATGAGGTGGGTGAGGAGATAGGTCGCCAAGGTGCCGACGGCAACCCACACCCGGGATGACGTGGCAACGGGTTGACCCAATCCCAACACGGCCGCCGTGATGAGGCAGGCCACTAGGGAGATGCGCCGGGAGATCCGTCTTGCACGCCGCGTGCGCTCGACATCGCATGCTCTGCAACGCGCTCCCCAGGGGAGCCCGGCCACGCGCTCCCCACACCGGATGCAGGGAACCTCAGGCGAGCCGGGCAGCGACGGCATCGCCAAATGCGGCCGTGGTAGCCGTTCCGCCGAGGTCCCTCGTCCGAACCCGGTCTTCAACGATCGACAGGCGAATGGCCTCCCGAAGGCGCCGTGCCGCATCGTGTTCGGTGAGGTGGTCGAGCATCATGGCAGCCGCAAGCATCTGGGCCGAGGGGTTGGCAATGCCCTGGCCTGCAATGTCGGGAGCGCTGCCATGCACCGCCTCGAAAATGCCGACCGCATCGCCGATGTTCGCCCCCGGCGTGACCCCCAATCCCCCGACCAGGCCGGAGATCTCGTCACTCAGGATGTCGCCGAAGAGGTTGGTGGTCACGATGACGTCAAATTGCTCCGGGCGCAACACGAGTTGCATGGCCGCGTTGTCGACGATCATGTCCTCGCATTCCACTCGCCCGTCGAAGTCCTCGGCCACCTTCCTGCCGACTTCCAGGAAGAGGCCACCGACCATCTTCAGGATGTTGGCCTTGTGCACCATCGTCACTTTGCGACGGTTGTTTTCGACAGCGTATTCGAACGCGAAACGAATGATGCGCTCCGCGCCATGACGGGTGAGAATCGCCTCGGAGACCGCCACCGCTCTCGGGTCGCCGTCGATGGGAATGAAGTGTTCCACCCCACTGTAGAGCCCTTCGAGATTCTCCCGCACCATCACGATGTCGACGTCTTGAAAGCGTCCGTCGGGAACGATCGTATAGGCGGGTCGCATGTTGGCGTAGAGCTGAAATTCCTTGCGGAGAGCAACGTTCACCGATCGGAACCCTGTCCCCACGGGCGTCATCAAGGGACCCTTGAGGGCCGTCCCCCGTTCTCGAATGCTCGCGAGTGTGGCCTCGGGAATCAGCGATCCGGTCTGCTCGAGCGCCGTGACACCCGCCGGCTGCTCGTCCCACTCGAAGTGCACCCCCGTGGCCTCGAGCACCTTGAGCGTCTCGGACGTGATTTCCGGGCCGATCCCGTCACCGGGTATCAGGGTCCCACGATGGGTCATGGCTGTGGGTAGGGAAGAAATGAGGCGACCGCGGCGGTGATCGCTGCACCGGGATCTGCTCCACTTCCAATTGCCGTGGTGCGCCAAGAGACGCGACCGAGACGACTGTCGGCGAGTACTGCCTCGAGGGTGGCGCGAATGGCCCCGTCCTCATCCACGCCGAGCGACAACGAGGCTGGAATGAAGGCGAAGCGGCCCCCCGCGAGAGCCATCAGTGTGCGAAGAGAAGAGCGCAGCGGGTCCGGGACGGTCTTGATCTCGGACGACCTCATCACCGCCTGCCCCATGCGGTCCGGCTCTGGAACGAACCCTGCCGACCGCCTGGCAATGCGCCGGAGATCCGGCGAAAGCAGCCAGTTGATCTCCGGGGCGCCGGCCAAAAGGGCTTCACCGATCAGCGAGTCCGCCCAGGCAAGCACCTGCTTCCGATCCCGGGCAACAGAGCCGTCGTGAATGGCCGTATCACGGGCAACCATCGTAAGTGGAAGGGAGGCAACCGTTTGGCCCGCCAGGGCCTCGGTCAAGAGCCCGGTCTGCGTCGCAGGTGTCTCCTGACCCCAGGAGACGGCGGCGGAGGACGTCAAGAGGACGGCCGCGAGCGCGGCGCTACGGAAATGCAATCGTATCATGGACTTGGAAGGTAATGGTCAGGAGGCTCAGAATCATGGGCTGGAGACGAACCACTGCACCGTCCGGACCACGGCCCCGTCCGCACTAGACCAGAGAGAGACCCCCATCCACCACGACCACCTGCCCCGTGACGTGGCGCGCGGCATCCGAGCAAAGGAACGAGATCACCTGAGCCACGTCCGAGGGCTCTGCGATTCGCCCCAGGACGGCACCCTTCTTCGCCCGCTCGATGACCTCGACCGGGAGCTGTTCGAGTCGCTCGGTTCGCACGAAGCCCGGAGCCACCGCGTTCACATTCACGTTGGCGGGTCCGAGGTCGACCGCGGCGGACCGAGTGAGGCCTTCGAGTCCCGCCTTACTGGCGGCATAGCTCCCCACCCCGAATCCCGGGATCTGGGATTGATGGGAACTCACGTTGACGATTTTCCCGAAGTGCTGTCCCCGAAAGAGCGGGGCCACCGCGCCGATGCAATTGAAGGCGCCGGTGAGATTGGTTTCGATGACCTCGGCCCAGTTTCGCGGAGTGAGACGCCAGAGAGCTCCATCCGCGGCGATCCCCGCGTTGTTCACCAGGTAGTGGATCGTCTCGAACTTGTCGCATGCACGGTAGACGAACTCTTCGACTTCATCTCTGTTTCTGATGTCACAGGTGTTGGCATAGACCCCGACCCCCATCGCGGTGAGGGTGGTCTCGGTGAGGAGGGCCATCTCCCGCACATCGCGACCGGGCATGTCGAGGAAACAGAACGCGATGTTGCACCCCAACCTGGCGAACTCGAGCGCAACCGCCCGTCCCAGTCCCGTCGCCCCACCCGTCACGAAGAGGGTCTTCCCGCGGAACCCTCCATGAGTGATCCGGCTGGCGCGCGGCTCGGTCAGAGCCGAACCCGCCCTTTCGGGATCGGGGCTGTGGAAGGGGGATGGCAAACTGGAGGCCGACATAGGATCCCGAACCTACGGGACGGCCGACGACCTCGCAAGACACCCATGGCCGGCCTACATTGTCTTTTCATGCGAATTCTCATCTGGACCATCATCAGCGTCGTGGGAGCCGCTGCGTGGGGCGTGCTCGCCCTGCATCAGGGTGAGACCATCAACGCCGCCTGGTTGGTTCTCGCGGCGGTCGGCACCTACCTGGTGGGATATCGCTTCTACAGCCACTTCCTGGCCCACAAGGTCTTTGGCCTCGATAACAGCCGTGCCACTCCCGCGGAGCGGTTCGACAACGGACGTGACTTCGTGCCCACCACGCGCTGGGTGCTCTTCGGCCATCACTTTGCCGCCATTGCCGGAGCGGGTCCGCTGGTCGGGCCGGTGCTCGCCGCGCAGTTCGGATATCTCCCCGGGGTGCTGTGGATCGTTTTCGGGGTCGTGATCGGCGGTGCGGTGCAGGACTTCATCATCCTTTTCGCCTCGATGCGACGGGATGGCAAGTCCCTCGGCCAGATGGCGAAGGAGGAGATCGGAGAGGTCACGGGGCTGGTGGCCATGATCGCGATCCTCGCCATCATGGTGATCCTCCTCGCCGTGCTCGCCCTGGTTGTGGTGAATGCGTTGAAAGACAGTCCTTGGGGCGTCTTCACGATTCTCTGCACCATCCCCATCGCAATCTTGATGGGCTTCTGGATGAAGGTCTGGCGTCCCGGTCGCACCGTCGAGGCCACGGCCGTGGGGGTGATTCTCCTGGGGTTCGCCCTCGTCGGGGGAGGCTGGGTGGCCGATTCCGCCACGCTGGCTCCACTGTTTCGCTACGATGGCGTGACGGTGGCCTATGGGATCATGGCGTACGGGTTCATCGCCAGCGTGCTCCCCGTCTGGATGTTGCTTTGCCCCCGAGACTATCTCTCCACCTTCCTCAAGGTCGGGACGATCATGCTGCTGGCGGTGGGCATCCTCGTCGTGCTCCCGCCGCTCCGCCTGCCGGCCCTCACGCCGTTCATCGACGGCACGGGACCGGTGTTCGCCGGAAAACTTTTCCCCTTTGCCTTCATCACCATCGCATGTGGCGCGATCAGTGGCTTCCATGCGCTCGTGGCATCGGGCACGACGCCCAAGATGATTCGCCGCGAGGGTGACGCCCGCGTCATCGGGTACGGCGGGATGCTGATGGAATCGTTCGTGGGCGTGATGGCTCTGGTGGCGGCAGCCGCCCTCGACCCCGGGATCTATTTCGGTATCAACGCCCCAATCGGAATACTGGGAGGCAGCGCCGCTTCCGCGGCAGAGGTGGTGCGGGGCTGGGGGTTCGTCCTGACACCGGAACAGATGACCGGCCTCGCTGCCTCGGTCGGAGAAGGGACCCTCCTCGGTCGAACCGGAGGAGCCACCTCCTTGGCCGTTGGCATGGCCACGATCTTCAGCGGCTTTCTCGGCAAGGGACTGATGGCGCTCTGGTATCACTTCGCCATCATGTTCGAGGCGCTGTTCATCCTCACGACGGTGGACACGGGCACGCGCGTCGGACGGTTCATGTTTCAGGAACTCGGCGCCCACATCTGGAAGCCTCTTGGGAGGACCTCCTGGTATCCCTCGATTTTCATCTCTTCTGCGCTTGTCGTCGCAGCCTGGGGTTACTTCCTGGTACAAGGGGTTCGCGATCCATTGGGAGGGATCAACTCGCTCTGGCCGCTGTTCGGGATCAGTAACCAACTCCTCGCGGCGGTCGCCCTCTGTGTCGGCACGACGATTCTCATCAAGAGCGGCAAGGTCCGGTACGCCTGGACGACGCTCATCCCGCTCGCCTGGCTGCTTCTCGTGACCCTCACGGCGGGCTGGCAGAAGATCTTCGCTCCCGATCCGCGGCTGGGGTTCCTGTCACATGCGGCATCGGTACGAGAGAGTATTGCGGCGGGATCGATGGACCCGGTGGAAGGTGCGCGGATGATCTTCAACGACAGGCTCGACGCGGGCCTGGCGGCCCTGTTCATGTCGATCACCGTCGTGTTGCTCGCAGCCTCCATTCGGAAGTGGATAGCCGTACTGCGGCGTCGGGAACCGGCGGTGAGTGCGGAAACACCCTTCGTGGCGACCGCCTATGTCTCGTGAACCGGGGAAACGGAGAACGCCCTCCGGCGAAGTGTTGGGCCTTTAGGCCTCGCTCGGCAGTTTCCCCGCCACACGCCACCAGAAGCCGACAGCAACGAGCACCACTATCCCAGACGCTCCCAGCGCCACGGACCCGCCGAGGCCATCATAGATCCAACCGAACGCGAGCGCGGCCGGCAATGAGGCGAGACCTACCACGCCTTGGACGTTCCCAAACCCGCGACCCGTGAGCACGGGGGCCAGGCGAGCCACGGTAGCGCGCTCCGCGCCCTCGGTGAGCCCGGTCACCATCCCCAGGGCAAGGAAGGCACCGCTGGCCATCAGTGGAGTCAGCTCCGTGGAAAGCACGAACAAGAAGATGGTGAAGAGCACCCCGGCCAGGGCCAGCGTCATGCGGGGGCCGACATGGTCGCTCAACCACCCACCGGGGTAGGCCCCTGCCGTCCTGACCACGTGGAGACCGGCCCACACCAGCGGGATGGCAACCACCGACACGCCGAGATCCTGTAGTCTGAGCAGGAGCAGCATCTCCGGCAGCCGGCCGACCGTCAGAAGGGTGAGGGCGAACGTCGGACCCCAGAACGACCAGCCCCTCGCATCCCGCGGCGGATCCCTTCGCTCCTTTACCGCGGGAGACACGGATTGCCCGGCACCCCGCAACACGACCATCAGGACCAGCACGGCCACCACGCCGGGGACGGCACTGAAGCCGATCACGTCCCGCACGCTGACCGAGCGGGTGAGCAGAACCCACGCGAGAACCGACCCGAATACGGCGCCGAGGTGATCGGCCATGCGGTGGAACCCAAACGCTCTCCCGAGTTGACCGGGGGGCGTCACCTGCGCGACGAGGGCATCGCGCGCAGGCGAGCGGAGCCCTTTTCCGACACGGTCGAGCACCCGGAATCCGATGACCTGCCAGGCAGACGAAGTGATCGCGATGAGGGGTCTGGCGAGCACCGCCGATCCGTAGCCGACCAGAATCAGGGGCTTTTTCCATCCGGGACGATCGGCCAGCCGCCCGCTCACCCACCTGAGGACCGCGGAGGTGAGGTCGGCGGCCCCGTCGAGCGCACCGAGTGCGACGGCGCTGCCGCCAAGCGTCCGG
>QKDC01000034.1 GCA_003246755.1 Gemmatimonadota bacterium
CCCGGTGGCCGAGTTCGATCTGATCATCGAAGGCGGACGTGTCATCGACGGCACCGGGAACCCTTGGTTCTATGGGGATGTCGGTATCCGCGACCAGCGCATCGTGTCGGTGACTCCCGCCGGCGGTCTTCGCACGACTCCGGCGGCCCTGCGCCTCGATGCAACGGGACACGTCGTGGCGCCAGGATTCATCGACATCCAGAGCCACTCACGCGATGCCATCCTCGAGGGTGACGGGTTGGTTGTCAGCAAGGTCACGCAGGGCATTACGACCGAGATCATGGGAGAGGCCGTCACCAACGCCCCCCAGAACATCCGCACCGGCGGTGGTGGCCAACACGACTTCTCCGGCAAGCATGGATTCGCCCACTGGCTGGACGCCATGAAACGGAATGGAGCGTCGGTCAACTTCGGCTCGTTCGTCGGCGCCACCACCGTCCGCATGTACGCCAAGGGCATGACCCTTGGCCCCGCGACGCCAGCAGAACTGGACACGATGCGGGCAGTGGTACGGGACGCCATGGAGGATGGCGCTTTCGGACTCGGCTCGGCTCTGATCTATCCGCCGGGCAATTACGCGAGCACCGACGAACTCATCGAACTCGCCAAAGCGATGGCACCCTACGGAGGGGTGTACATCACCCACATGCGATCCGAGGCGGATGCCTGGCTCGAAGCCATCGACGAAGCGCTCCGCATCGGGAGAGATGGGGGGGTACCGGTCGAGATCTTCCATCTCAAGGCGGGGGGGCAGCGCAACTGGTCGAAGATGGATGCGGCAATCGCCAAGATCGATTCTGCGCGAGCTGTTGGGCAGGACATTCAGGCAAACATGTACCTCTACGTGGCTGGCGGGACAGGCCTCAGTGCCTGCCTGCCACCCTGGGCGTCTGCGGATGGGAAGCTTCTCGACAACCTCACCGACCCGCTCATGCGAGGTCGGATTCGCGCCGATATGGATCGCATCCAGAACGAATGGGAGAACCTCTGCCAATTGGCGACTCCCGAAGGAGTCTTGCTGCTCGGGTTGTTGAGACCGGAAAACGGTCAGTTCATTGGAAAACACCTCGGTGACGTCGCCGAGATGATGGAGAAACCATGGCAGGAAGCGATCATGGACCTGCTGGTGTCCGAGCGACAGCGCATCGGGACCATCTTCTTCATGATGAGCGAAGAGAACATCGCGAAGCAGCTGCGCCAGCCCTGGATCAAGTTTGGCACCGACGCCGGTGGCGAGGACCCTGCACAAGCCAATGGCCTGGTCCATCCCCGGTCCTACGGCAACTTCCCTCGACTCCTCGGCAAGTACGTTCGTGAGGACGGGGTGATTCCACTCGAGGATGCGATTCGGAAGGCGAGTTCTGCAGTGGCAAGCCGTTTGTCGCTGACCGATCGCGGTATCCTCCGACCCGGCATGTACGCCGACATCGTGGTCTTCGATCCGGAGACCGTCAGCGACCGCGCGACGTTCGAAGAGCCACACCAGTTGTCGGTCGGGATCCGTGACGTGTTCGTCAACGGCACGGCCGTGGTCCGTAACGGCGTTCATACTGGCGCCAAACCAGGAATGATCGTCAGAGGCCCTGGCTACCGCAGCGAAGGTCAGTGAAGGACCTCCAGCGCACCATTGGACTCCGCGACCTGACACTCGGTGTCGTTGGAAGCGTCATAGGGTCCGGGATCTTTCTCGTCCCCGGGGGTGTACTCTCCCAATCGGGAAACTCGATCGGCGTGGCCATGCTGGTCTGGATCGTCGGTGGCGTCCTGACGTTTCTCGGCGCGCTGACCTACGGCGAACTCGGTGCCATGACACCCGACACCGGTGGGCTGTATCTCTATCTCCGCGACGCCTATGGGACGCTGGTCGCGTTCATGTATGGCTGGGCCCTGTTTTTTGCGATAGCCGCTGGAGCCATTGGCGTCCTTTCTTCGGTCTCGGCGGACTACATCGCTCAGTTTCTTCCGCTCGGCGTGGTTGGCAAGAAGGTGACCATCCTCCTCATCATCGGAGGCCTCACCTGGCTCAACGTGCGGGGAACGAACCTCGGTGTTGGGTTCATGAGCATCGCGACAGCACTCAAAGTCGCGGCGCTCTTGTTTCTGATCGTCGCACTCCCCTTGGTCAAGGGGTTCGGGAACCTGGAGACGTCCCTCTGGCCAGATCACTGGGATGCGGATGTCTTTCAGGCCTTTGGCGCCGCCATGCTGATGGTCCTCTTCGCGTACGAAGGGTGGCAATTCTCCACATTCATCTCAGGCGAAGTCGTGAACCCGCAGCGGAACCTGCCGTTGGGCTTGGCGCTGGGAACCTTGATTCTGCTCGTGATTTATGTCTTCGCGAACGTCGCCTATCTCTCCGCACTCGGTGTCGACGGTGTGGCGGGTACGACGACCGTCGCGGCTGATGCGGTGTCTGCAGCGTTCGGAATCGGCCCCGCCGCTCTGATCACCATCCCGATCATCATCTCGATGGTCAGTGCAGCGCACTTCGTCATCTTGAGCTCGGCGCGGGTGTACTTCGCCATGGCGCGCGATGGCGTCTTCTTCCGGCGACTCGGCGTGATCCACCCCCGGTACAACACGCCGGCCTTCGCGCTTGTGGTAGGAAGTCTTGCCGGCGCCGCATTGGCGATGGTGGGGACGGTACAACAAATGTTGAGTTATGTGGTCTTCGTGGGTTGGATTTTCTACGGACTTGGCGCGATGAGTCTGATCGTTTTCCGACGAACTCGCCCGAACGTGCGTCGTCTCTTCCGGGTACCTGGGTACCCCATCACCCCCCTCCTCTTCGGCCTCGCCGCGCTGGCGTTGGTGATCAACACCATTCTCACCCAGTCGCCCAAGGAGACGGTCCTGGGACTCGGTCTCGTGGCCCTCGGGCTCCCCGCCTATGCTGCCTGGCGCCGGGGGTAACGAGAGCAAGTACCTACTTGCTTGCAGCATCCCTTCGGTTTATCCTGTCCCGCATGGAAATCCGGGAACGCATTCTGGTAGCGGCCGCCGCGGTCTTCGCCGAGGTCGGATTCCGGGGCGCAACGACACGGCGCATCGCCATGGAGGCTGGGGTCAACGAGGTGACGCTCTTTCGTCATTTCGGATCCAAGGACCGGCTGCTGGGTGAAGCGATTCAGGCGGCCAACTCCAGGCCCTCCGGGTCCCCATTACCCGAAAGGCCCACGAACCCCAGAAAGGAACTGGTGGCGTGGGCGCGGGAGCAGATGATCCGCCTTCGGGTCAATCGCAATCTGATTCGGACCTGCATGGCGGAAGTCGCCGAACGACCCGAGATCGTCGAGCGTCCCGGTGGGCAGACGACGATTGCCGCAACGCAACTCCGGAGCTACCTGACCCAACTCAAGAAGCACGGATTTACGACCGCACGATTCGACCCCGCGACGGCGGCCCCCATGCTCCTCGGGGCGCTGTTCGCCGATGCCATGGGTCGGGACGTGATGCCAGACATGTACCCCAACGACCCCGATGCCGCCATCCGGACGTACGTCGATCTCTTCCTGCGAGGGATTGGCGTCGCGAGACCGGCCAAGCGGCGCACCAAGGAGCCGGTGTGATGAAACGTCTGACGATTGTTGTGAGGCTGGGCATCGTCTTGCTCTGCACACCTTCACTCACGTTGGCTCAAGGGCCGATCGCCCTCTCGCTGGAGGATGCCCTTGCCCGGTCACTTCCGGCCAGCGAGACCCTGGAGCTGGCAAAAGCCGCAGTCCTCCGAGCGCGCGGCGAACAGCACCGTGCGAGGGCGGAACGGTATCCCCAGTTGAACGCGAACATCAGTTTCAATCGTCTTCTCGAATCGCAGTTCGCCAATTTCGACTTCGGGGAATTCGGTTCCGATTCCTCGGATGGGGGCGGGTTTGAGGATCTGCCGTTCGGGCGTCCCAACACCTACACCTTCGGGCTGTCGTTCTCCCAGACCCTTTACACCGGAGGTCGTCTCTCGGGGCAAGCACAGTCGGCCGACGCCGGGCATCGCAGTGCGTCCCTCGGGGTCACCGCGGCTACCGCACAGGTGATGCTCGATGTCGTGTCGGCCTACTACGATGCGGTGCTTGCCGATCGGCAACTCGCCATTGCCCAGGCGGTTCTGGCGCAGGCCGACTCCACACTCGAACGGACGGAGCAACGGTTCACGGTGGGTGCGGAGGCGGAGTTCGAAGTACTCAGGGCGCGCGTCGCACGGAACAACCAGCGAACATCGGTGATCCTGCGTGACAATGAACGCGACGTGGCGCACGTACGTCTGGCGCAGATGCTCGACCTGCCGATCGATCAGCCCCTCGAGTTGGTGACTTCCCTGGACGATACCACGCCGACCGAGACCCCGACACTGAGGCAGCTCGTGCAGAGCCCGTCCGACACGTCGACAGAACACCGCGTCGCGGTGCGACAAGCTGCGGAAGCGGTCCAGGTGCAGGAGGGAGCCGTCCGGGTGGCGAAGGCACAGCGGCTACCCACGCTCGTGGTGACCTCGCAGTACGGGCGCCTCGGATACCCTCCTGGGGTCAGTCCGTTTCGAACCGACTTCCTGAGCAACTGGAACGTCGCCTTGGGTCTACAGTTTCCTCTGTTCACTGGCGGCAGGCTCGGGGGAGACCGCGATGTCGCTGAGGCGGGACTGCGCGAGGCGGAGCTCCGATTCCGGCAGGCCGCCAAGCTCGCTCGTCTCGATACGCGCACGGCCCTCTCCGGACTCACCGCGGCAGAGGCGGCATGGGAGGCGAGTGAAGGCACGGTGGAAGAGGCGGAACGGGCCTATCGCATCGCTGAAGCCATGTTTCAGGAGGGCATTTCCACCCAGACCGAGTTACTGGATGCCCGGGTGGCGTGGCAGACATCTCAACTGATTCGGGTCCAGGCGGCTCGGGAGCTCCAGGTTGCCAGGGTGCGGGTGGCCCTGATTCAGCAACTCCCAGTCCCCGGCCTGGCCGGGGTGTCGAGTGGCGGAAGCCAACCGCGCCAAACGACCCAGCCGCGGCCTGCTGCGTCGATTCCGACGACAGGCACTGGAATCATCCCATGACACACCTCCCCTCTCCACTCACGGTGCTGCTTGCGGCAACCCTCGTTGGCACCCTGGCGTGCCAGGGAGGGGCCAGCGCGACGGACCAACCAGAACTCCCCCCCGTCTCACTCGACCCCGATGAAGTGTTCGTGGTACGGATAGAGCACCTCACGTCGGGTCCACTCGTTTCGGGAACTCTCGAGCCCGACCGGCAAGCCACCCTCAGAGCCGAAATCCCCGGCGTCGTGCGACGCATGTTGGCGGAACCGGGGCAGACCGTAACCGCCGGGCAGCTCCTTGCCCAGATTGACGACGCGGGTGTGGTCGACGCCGCCTTGTCCGCACGGTCTGCGGTCCGCACCGCCACGGAGGCCTTGACGGTGGCGACCCGGGAGGAAGAACGCAGCGCCCGACTCGCCGCATTGGGGGCGACGTCCGAGCGCGACTTGGAACAGGCCCGGTGGAATGCGACGAACGCGCAGGCCGCCCTTGATGAAGCGAAGGCCCGCCTCGCGAACGCCGAGGCCCAACTCCGGAAGACGCGGCTCACGGCGCCGTTTGCGGGGGTCATCAGCGAGCGGACGGTCCGGGCGGGGGATGTCGTGCAGGTCGGAAACCCGATCCTCACGCTCGTGGATCCACGGAGCCTTCGACTCGAGGCCACGGTCCCCGTGGCTGCCCTGTCTTTGGTGCGTACCGGAACGGAGGTCAGCTTCGAGGTGGCGGGTGTCCTGCGAAACAGGATTTCCGGACGGATAACGCGAGTGAACCCGGTCGTGGATCCGAATAACGGTCAGGTGAGGATCACGGTGACCGTTCCGAATGATGCGGGGGATCTGGTCGGCGGGCTGTTTGCCCAAGGCAGTGCGGCCACCGAGAGCCGCGAGGTACCGGGCATCCCGACCTCTTCGATCGATGCGAGAGGACTCTCACCGAGCGTACGACGAGTACGAGGAGGAGTGGTGGAAATGGTTCCCGTCGAACTCGGGCTTCGGGATGACGTTCGGGAAATGGTGGAAATCGTCTCTGGACTCACTCCTGGAGACACTATTCTCGTCATGGGCTCGACCGGTCTCCCGGCAGGAACCCGTGTCGTCGTGACGAAGGAGTAGGGCCATGTTCTTGTCCGACAACGCGATTCGTCGCCCGATCCTCACGATCGTGGTCATGCTGGGCTTGGTGATCTTCGGCGGATTTGCCTTGCTCACGCTCAATACGGACGAATACCCTGATGTCACGGCGCCAGTGGTGACCGTCGGTCTGCCCTATCCGGGGGCCTCCCCAGAAACGGTGGAAAGGGAGTTGCTGGACCCGGTCGAGGAGGCCATCGGCTCCATCTCCGGGGTGAAGCGGATCATCGGGAAGGCGCAAGATGGATTCGCGACCGTGGTGATCGAGTTCTTGTTCGCCAAACCACTCGCCGAAGCGACCCAGGACATCCGGGACGCGATCTCAGAGATCCGGATTGACCTCCCGGTGGAAATGGAGGAGCCGATCATTCGGAAGTTCAGCGAGACCGACCTTCCGGTCGTCTCGCTAGCCCTATCCTCCACCACCCTTTCACCCCGTGCACTGACACAGATCGCTGACCCGGGCATCACACGTGAACTCCGCTCCGTCCCAGGAGTCGCGGAGGTGATCGTCACCGGGCAGCGGGAGCGGGAACTGACCGTCGAACTCCAACCCGAGGCGCTTCAGGCGTTGCGGGTCAGCATTGGTGAAGTGGTCCAGGCGCTGCGCCTCCAGAACCTCGCGGCTCCGGTCGGGCGCCTCGAGGGCGCACTCGACGAGCGGGCCATCCGCCTCAGCGGGCGACTGGAAGGCCCCGCGGACTTCGAGCGTATCGTCGTCAGCGAGCGTAATGGACGCGTGATCCGGCTCGGGGACCTCGCGCGCGTCAAGGACGGCGAAGAAGAGGTGCGTTCGCTGGCGCTCTTTGACGACGACGAGGCGGTCGGGATCGACATCAAGAAATCCAAGGGGTACAGCACCACCGAAGTGACCGACCGCGTGTTCGAACGCCTGGAACGGGTGCGGAGCAACCTCCCCGCCGGTGCGCAACTGAATGTCGTCAAGAATTCCGGGACCCGTGTCGAGGATTCGGTCCATGGAGTGAAGATGACCCTGCTCGAAGGGGCCTTCCTCACCGTACTCGTGGTGTTTCTTTTCCTCAACTCCTGGCGTTCCACGATCATCACCGGCCTGGCCCTCCCGGTATCGGTGCTTGCCTCCTTTATCGCGGTCGCGGCGTTCGGCTTCACCCTCAATACCATGTCGTTGCTGGGTCTGTCGTTGGCCATCGGCATCTTGATCGATGACGCCATCGTGGTCCGAGAGAACATCGTGCGCCACATCGAGATGGGGAAGGATCATTTCACGGCCGCCCACGACGGTACCAACGAGATCGGCTTGGCCGTAACGGCGACCACCGTTTCGATCCTGGCCGTCTTCATTCCGGTGGCCTTCCTCCCGGAAGTGGCCGGCCAGTGGTTCAAGCCGTTTGGTTTGACGATCGCATGCTCGGTGTTCGTCTCACTGATTGTGTCGTTCAGCCTCGACCCCATGCTCTCGGCCTACTGGGCGGATCCCAAGGTCCCACCGGCTGAACGCGCCTGGATTACGCGCCTCCTGGATCGGTTCAACGAACGGTTCAACAAGCTCGCCGAGAAATATCGGCTCCTCATTGCCTGGGCCCTCGACCACCGCGCCGCCGTCACGGCGATCGCGATTGCCACCTTCGTGTTCGCGCTGGCGATGCCGGCAATGCGGCTCGTAGGAGTGGAGTTCTTTCCCCTCGATGATCAGAGCGAAGTCAACATCAACCTCACCACCCCTCCCGGTTCGAACTTGGCCTTCACACGGCGGCGCGCCGAAGCGACCATCGCCATTTTGGCCGGCTATCCCGAAGTGCTGTACACCTACAGTACGGTCGGTGGAGGACAGGCAGGTGCGGTCGATGAGGCGAGCATCTACGTCAAGCTCCTGCCCAAGACCGAACGTGAGGCCTCGTCACAAGCCGTGGCGAATCGACTTCGGAGGGATGTGGGCACGATTGCCGGAGCCAAGTTCGCCGTTTTCACCAACGCGTGGGGTGGGGGTCGCAAGCAGTTGCAACTGGATGTTCGCGGTGGTGATGCGGGACAGCTCGCCGACGTCGCGGACATCGTGATGGCAGAGCTTGCCCAAGTACCCGATGTGGTGGATCTCGATATCTCGACCAAGGGCCAGAAGCCTGAGGTGACGGTGGACATCGACCGGCGTCTGGCCGGCGCCCTCGGCGTTTCCATCGGAGAGGTCGCGCAGGCCCTTCGGCCGGCCTTCGCCGGGATCGAAGCGGGCGACTGGATCGATCCCACAGGGGAGACACGAGAGGTCCGCGTCCGACTCACCCCCAGCGCGCGGGAAAGCGTGGCCGACCTCCGGCGACTCCCTTTGGTGCTGAACTCCGCGACGGGCCCCATCACACTCCCACTCGGTCAGGTGGCCACCGTCACCTCCGACATCGGCCCCGCCATCATCGATCACCTGGGCCGGGAACCCGTCGTCACGGTGGCGTGGAACGTGGCCAATCGCTCGACCGGAGAGGTGATGGACGACGTGCTTCAGCGTCTCGAAGGTATGACTCTTCCCCAGGGGATGAGCATCACGGTGGGCGCGGAGGCCGAACAGCAGAATGAGGTCTTTGGAGACATCTTCCGGGCGTTGGGGCTCGCGGGGTTACTGATGTATCTGATCCTGGCCATGCAATTCGGATCGTTCCTCGACCCGCTCGCCATCATGTTGTCCCTGCCCCTCTCATTGATTGGCGTGATGCTGGCTCTCGCCGTGACCGGCAACACCGTCAATATCATGAGTCTCATCGGGGTCATCCTGCTGATGGGGATCGTGGCCAAGAACGCCATCCTGCTGATCGATTTTGCGAAGTGGGCGCGGGAGCGTGAGGGGCTGGCGATACGTGAGGCCCTGATCGAAGCGGGTGCCATTCGCCTGAGACCCATTCTGATGACGACCGCCGCGCTGGTCGCCGGCATGCTTCCCCTCGCCCTGGGGCGTGGAGAGGGCGCAGGTTCTCGCAGTCCGCTCGGCATCGCCGTCATCGGCGGGGTCATCACCTCGACCCTGCTGACCCTGGTGGCGATCCCGACGTTCTACGAGACGCTGGACGGCTGGCGATCGGCGCTCGGCCGGTTCTTCACGCGAGCCCCTCGGCCCGCGCACGATCACCCCACCACGAGTACAGCCACATCGGCGCGACAGACGGAGCTCCCAAGCCCGCACGTGGAGACGACATGACAGAGAAGCGGAAAGTCACGCTCAAGAGCGCATGGGTCCAGTCACGCGAACTGATCCACCACCACAGGAAGCGCCTTGCCCTGGGCATGGTCCTCATGCTGGTCAGCCGGCTGGCCGGGCTGGTGATGCCCGCGAGTACCAAGTACATCATGGACGACGTCATCATCGGTGGCCAGACGGACCTGTTGCTCCCCATCGCGGGGGCGGTCCTCCTGGCCACACTCCTGCAAGCCTCCACCGGATTCGGCCTCTCCCAGGTGCTCGGCGTGGCCGCTCAACGGGCCGTGACCGACATGCGACGGCGGGTCGAGGCGCATGTGCTCCGCCTCCCCGTCAGCCAGTTCGATTCGACCCAGACCGGCGTCCTCATCTCCCGAATCATGACAGACGCCGAAGGCATCCGGAACCTGGTGGGATCGGGCTTGGTCCAATTGACCGGTGGCCTGGTCACGGCAACCATCGCGCTGGGTGTCCTCTTCTGGCTCAACTGGAAACTCACCACCTTCACGCTGATCTTCCTCTCGATCTTCGGCGGGGGGATGGCGTTCGCGTTCACCCGGCTCCGGCCGATCTTTCGTGAGCGGAGCAAGTTGAATGCGGCGGTCACCGGGCGACTGGCGGAGTCGTTGGGCGGCATCCGCATCGTCAAGTCGTACGTGGCGGAACGGAGAGAAGACCTCATCTTCGCACGGGGCGTCCACAACTTGTTCCGGAACATCGCCAAGTCCATCACGGGTGTCTCGGCCATCGGGTCGCTCACGACGGTCGTCGTGGGGGCCATCGGCGCCCTCATGATCTACGCCGGCGGTCGCAGCGTGGTCAGCGGCGTCATGACGCCGGGGGATTTCGTGATGTATGTCTTCTTCATCGGTATGGTGGCTGCCCCGCTGGTCCAGATCGCGTCCATCGGCACCCAGGTGAGTGAAGCGTTTGCCGGATTGGACCGGATCCGGGAAATCCTGAACCTGAGTACTGAAGCGGACGAGGACCTCGATCGGGAGAGTGTCCCAGATCTCGAAGGCGAGGTGGTGTTCGAGTCGGTCACCTTCGAATACGTGAAGGACACACCGGTCCTTCGTGACATCTCCTTCCGCGCTGCTCCGGGTACGACGACCGCTCTGGTCGGATCTTCGGGATCGGGAAAGAGTACGTTGATGAGTCTCGTGATGGCCTTCAACAAACCACTCTCGGGGCGCGTCCTCATCGACGGCATGGACCTGACCAGGTTCCGGCTGCGCGAATTCCGCTCGCAACTCGGTATCGTCTTGCAGGACAATTTCCTGTTCGACGGCACGGTGGCCGACAACATCCGGTTTTCCCGACCGGATGCCACAATGGAACAGGTCCGCGAGGTGAGTCGCATCGCGCATTGCGACGAGTTCGTACAGACCTTCGAAAACAAGTACGAGACGGTCGTCGGTGAACGTGGTGTAAAGCTCTCCGGGGGGCAGCGCCAGCGGATCGCCATCGCCCGGGCGATCCTGGCGGATCCGGCCATCCTGTTGCTCGACGAGGCGACCTCGAGCCTCGATAGCGAAAGCGAGGCACTGATCCAGGACGGCCTCCGGACACTCCGTCAGGGGCGCACGACGTTCGTGATTGCGCACCGCCTCTCGACGATCATGAGTGCCGATCAGATCCTGGTCTTGGAAGAAGGAAAGATCGTCGAGCGGGGTAATCACACCGAACTCTTGAATCTGGACGGCCGCTACAAGCAACTCTACGACAAACAGTTCAGACTCGAGACCAACAAGTTCATCAATCCGGGAGAGGACTTCACACCCGACCTTCCGACGGTGGCGGCCCTCGGAGTCAGCGCGCCGCCAACCCGCGGGCCACACTAGAGCGCGATCGGTAACCTCCGGATGCGGGTCCCGGTGGCCGCATGGACCGCGTTGGCCACTGCAGGGGCGATCGGCGGGGTCCCCGGCTCCCCGACGCCACCCGGGGCATCACCATTCGGAGCCAGGGTAACTTCGATCACCGGCATTTCATCGATGCGAAGAAGCGGGTAGTCGTGGAAGTTGCTTTGCTCCACTCGCCCACCCTTGATCGTGATCGCACCCTTGAGCGCTGCGGTGAGGCCAAAGACGATCGCGCCCTGGAGCTGGGCCTCGACCGTATCGGGATTGATCACCACCCCGCAATCGAAGACGCACACGACTCGCCCAACGTGAACCTCGGTACCCCGGACTTCCACTTCCGCCACCTGCGCAACGAAACTCCCGAACGATTCATGAACCGCGACCCCACGGCCCCAACCGTCTGGAAGTGCCGTGCCCCATCCTGAAAGCTCCGCCGCTCGCTCCAACACTCTCGCATGCCGCGGGGCATTGCCGAGGAGCCCCAGGCGGAACGCGACCGGATCCCGGTCGACCGCCACCGCCAATTCATCGATGAACGTCTCCACGACAAAGGCGGTGTGGGTGTGTCCCACCGACCGCCAGAACCCCACCGGAATCCCCAGATCGGCCCTGGTGTACCGCACCTCGAGATTGGGGAACGCATAGGGAAGGTCGATCGCACCTTCCACCGCCGTCGGATCGATACCCCCCTTGAGCGGTCCGGCGAGACGGGTGGCCCAG
>QKDC01000010.1 GCA_003246755.1 Gemmatimonadota bacterium
ACAATCCTGCCGCAGATTGAGGTGGCGGTGGAAGCGGAGCTTCGGGCGCGGTCGGTGCGCCACCGCCGATCGGCTCCGGTGACCGCGGCAACCTTCCTGAGGGGGCCGCGCGACCTGCTTGGGGAGGTAGCGTATGGGCGTTTGTCGACGGAGGCACGGTGGGACCTGGCGGAGGCGTGTCGAGCGATCGGCCAACACCTTCCCACCGCAGGCGTCTTTCACCTGTACCGTGTGTGGATCGGCCTCACCGCGGGGCAGGTCGAGAGGAGTCCGCCCGACCTGCTGCCGGTCCCTGACCCAGGCCGGGATCGCTCCGTTCGGTGTACGGAGCGCGACGCGGTGTCCGTGTTCCTGGCGATCCGTCGACTTCTCGAGGCATCCGAATAGTCGGACGCTCGCCCAACTCTGTGCGAGGCGCCACCTAGCAGTGTTTTGACGCGGACGGAGCCCCAGGGCCCCACTTTCCGAGGCGCGTCCGCGCCCCGATGTTGCTCGGGGGATGGCGCGGTCGCTTAGTTCGCATCGGCCCCCGCGGCTGAAGTGCTGATCGTTAGGGGTTCAGGATCTGTCTCTATGAGTGCTGGGTTGACGGTCGCAGTCTTTGGCGTTTCGGGGCGTACCGGTGACGCACTGGTCCAGGCCGCTCAGGCACACGGCCTTGAGCTCGTTGGTCTAGCCCGCCGTCCCCTCGTTGCGCCCCTGGCATCGCACGTCAGAGTTCATGTAGGGGACCTAGCCGATCTCGAAGCGGTTCACGAGGTCGTGCGGGGCGCTCAGGCCGTGATTTGCGTTTTCGGCCCGCGGCCGCCACACCGGGAGGTCTTTTGCGCCGAGGCCACGGAGAACATCATCGCGGCGATGCGCACAACTGGCACCGAGAGGCTGCTCTGCCAAACCGGAGCAATGGTCGGGGCCCTCCCACGCAATGTCAGTCGTCCGATGCGCTGGATGGCTCACCGCTTTGCTCGGGCTCGGCCGCAGGTCGCCGCTGATCGTGCCGTCCAGGAGCGCCTCGTGCGCGCGAGTCGATTGGAGTGGACCTTGGTGAAGCCGCCTCGGTTGCGAACGGGAGCGACCAGGAGGTCCGTGCGTGCTGGGCCAGCGCTGCCCGTCGGGCTCCTGGCGTCGATTCGCCGCTCTGCTCTTGCAGACTTCCTCTTTGATGAGCTCACGGCTGAGCGCTTTGTTGGCCAAGCGGTCTACGTCCGAGACTGACGCCAATATGACCGTGAGCAGAGGACCCGCCCCACTGTGCGCACCGGACGAGATCATGCTCACCACCCCCTAGGACTTTACCAGAAGCCAAACTCCGTCTTCACCACCGCGCGGGCTTGAGGAAAACCGCTGTCAAGCTGTGTCGGTCGCCGAGGCTGAAAGGGGGCCCGGGCGTTGAGAGGGAGGGGCTACAACCTGATTCCCACGCCACCCGAGGATTGCGCGCGTGGTGGTTATCCAGTATCTCAGCACAGGATCGCTGTGGCGGCGGCCGTCTGGTCTCCATTCGTCCTGGTGCTGCAGCGCGGCCCGGTCGCGGTGCTACGGGAGGAGCGAAGGGTCAGAAAGAGTCGATGCGAGGTTTGGTGTTGGATTGATCCCGTACTAACCGTTCACCCGTTCTCGGATCGATGGTGCGCAAGCAGTACTTCTTCCGACCGTCAGAGCGCGGCCTGCTCGCCTGGGATGTGGATCGCCTCGTCAGTCTCTCGAAGGCCCTCCCCCTCCGACGCGTTCCGCTGAGCCAGATTCGAGAGCTTGCCCAACCGTGGACCGGAGATGCCGAACGGCCAACGTGGACCGAGTTCATCCAGCACGTGGCGCTTCTCCAAGCAGCCGACCTTGCGTATCCCATCATCCTGTCCGCCTCGGGCGAGGTCATGGACGGCATGCACCGCGTCGCCCGTGCCGTCCTCGAGGGCCAGACCGAGATCGACGCCGTTCAGTTTGCCACCGATCCCGAACCCGACCATGTCGGCCGGGGCCCCGACGACCTGCCTTACTAGCAGCAGTCGCCATACATGCGTTTGGAGCCGTCGGCCGCGAAGTCTGGCGCTCATCGCGAACTCCTCACCTTTGGCGAGGTACTCAATAGCGAGACACAGGCCGGTGGGTATGTTTACGATGACATTCGGCGAGTCATCGAGAGCTATACCGAGACACCGTACTCGGGCATGCCTGATGAGGCCTTTCGGCATTTCCCCCTCACGGCGGGAATCCCCGATTGTGTCCCAGTCACAGGGGACGAACCTCGGGCGGTCGACCAGATGGGACTTGGGCACACGGGCAGGGAACCACCCGGCTGAGGCCCAGTGCTCGTCATGACTCCGTTACGGGGATATGACGCGAACCACCCGACCCGACTCATCCAGAAATGCGATACTCGCCGTGCCGAGGGAGTCGACTTCCATCCGCAAGCGGGGCCTCCCAGCCGGGTCCGACAGCGTCACCACGGAGGCGCGGGCGAAATCCCGGCCCAGGAAGAGGCGTCTCGCCGGCAGGTCCTCGGGGGGGATCCGCGCCATGTAGTGTCTCGTGAGAGAATCGCGAAGTTCTGCCGTCGGAGCCGTCTCGATGGCGCGGTACGCCTCCTTGAGAATGTCGCTCAGCGTGTCGGGGCGCTCCTGGATCGTCAGGCCCTGGCGCTTGCGAGACCCCGAGTGGTCATACTGAAGTGCGACGATCTGGTCGTTTCGATACTGGTCGAACGTCAGAATCGCACCGGCGTGAATCTCGCCGGTCGTGTCCCGCGTGCCGCGGTACACGAGCCCTCCGGCTTCGTGGCCATCCTCATTGATGAACAAGAGACCCGCCAACTCGGCTCGCCGAGGGGGGAACCCCCCGGCAAGGATGACCCTTGCTCGACCGGTCGAGTCCACGACGGTGATCTTGCCAACGGTGATCTCCTCGAACTGATTCGAGGTCGGCCGTCCCGAGAAGGCGGCGACGGAGAGCATGATCAATAGCGGAGTGGAAACCGCGGCGTGCAGCTTGAGAAGCCTCATGGTCAGATCTTCCTTGGGTGGGATGAGCAAGCCAGTGGATGCATCCTATACAGATTCGGGTGACCACGCCACGAGGCCCCATTGGTAGGGGACGCCACGCCGCAGTCTAGGCTGTCCGGGTTACGGTCACACTGAGAGACCGAAGCTACCACGCGTTTGGG
>QKDC01000111.1 GCA_003246755.1 Gemmatimonadota bacterium
CAGCCGGCTGTTTCTTTATTGAGCCAGTTGAGGACAAGCGGCCGAGTGGTTGAAGGCGCACGCCTGGAGAGCAGGGAGGGTAGCGCCCGAATTACGGCACCCTGTCACACTTTCTGCGATGGACCGCACGATCTACTGTTGCTCTTACCTGCAAATGTCACAATCTGCCGGTTTGAATCGACATACCGCGGCAGGTACGGCCTCCCATCCCCCTGCCCTAGGGATAACCCTAATCATGATTCCGAGGCCTTACCGGACTTGGGAAGACACATACCATAGCCGGCATCAGACAACCTCCGACGGATGATTCTTTCGGGAGCCCGCCTTTCGGCTGGACGCCGCCCTTCGAAGCCCCATTCCCGGCGGGCGCTGCGGCCAATCAATTCATTGGACGGCAGCGTCAGAGGGAACGTTGTCAGTCGTCGCGATGATGTCGAGGAGGTGGGACACCGACGGCATTAGTTCGTCAGTCCAGCACGCGGCCGATTGAGCCCCGCAGCATCTCGAGCCAATTCACAATGACGACAAGCTGCGCCGCGCCCTCTCGCACCTTGATCATCACGAAGCGCTTCCCGTCGGGGTGCACATCAAAGTTAGTGTGCGTGGAGTTGGTGGCGTATGGTCCACGGAGTATCACCTCGGGGATGCCTGGGGAGAAGACCGGGTCGGTTCGAATCGACACCGCGAGAATGGCGTCACCCTGTCGATAATAGAGTTCCCGGCCATCCGGTGCCCACACCGGCTCCGTGCCTCCTTCTGGCGACACCTGCCACCGCCCGTCGCCATGCGGGAACGGTTGGACGTACACTTGTGAATGCCCCGTCTCGTCCGAGACGTAAGCCAAGAACCGTCCATTCGGTGACACGGCTGGTGAGCGCTCATTGGCCGGTGTTCGGACCAGCGGCTCGGGGCCACCGTCAGCGTCCAAGGTCCAGAGCCAGAGATCGCGACCGGTTTCGGAGCTGTTTTCGCGAACGACAACCTGCCGCCCATTGGGCGCCCAAGAGGTCTCCCACTGCTGGCGCTCGCTGTGGAACACCTGTTCCTCCACGGCCGCCCCGTCGGCACGCCTCCGATAGATGTTGGTGCCCTCTTCTGTGTCCCGCTTTGTGTACGAGACATATCGGCCGTCGGGTGTCCACGATGGGTAGAAGTTCTGACCTCCCAGAGTGAGCTTCGAGAACTCAGTGCCTTGGGAAGCGTACGTCCAGATGGTGCCTCCACCTCCATCCAGCAGATGCACGGCTATCAGCCGGCCGTCACGCGAGAATCGTGGCCCAAAGGACGGCGACACGGGGGTGGCGATGACTCGCTCTCCCCCCTGCCGGTCGACCAAGACGAGCGACCGCGAGGCCTCGGCATCGATGGAGGCGTACACGAGGGTTCCATTCCGAGCGAGGGCGTATTCAGCCATTACCCGGTCCGTGCTGAGGCCTTCTTCTACCGGTACACCGGGTCCCGTGAGCTCCAGACGATCGAGATCGAACGGCGCGGCACGCAAGACGCCATCTCGGCTGGCATACAGAATGTGTCCCGATTCGGTGTACACCGGACTCCGACCCTCGGCCAGATGGCGCACGACTTTCGTTTGCAAGTCCACCACGCTCACGCGTGCCTCACCTGCCGTTCCAAACACTGTTGTGAAGAGGGCCGCGCGGCCATCTGGTAGAAATGTTGGGTAGATGTGATCGGTTTCTCGAGCTGCCGTGTCGGCGCTGGTGAGCACGACAGGTGAGCCGCCATCCGCGGAGATCAGGGAGAGGCCGGCCCGCCGACTGGGACTGTAGATGATGGTATTGTCCTCACCCCAACTCGCGCCTCGCAGGCCGTCACTGGCTATGGGAACTGGCGCGCCTCCATCCAGCGAGATCTTCCACATCTGGTCCAGCCTGTCGAACCCCACCCAGCGACTATCGGGCGAGAAGAAAGGGTCGGACGCGTTCTCGGTGCCGGGCAATGGGCGCGAGTCCAGTTCGCCCATCGATCGGAGGTAGAGGATCCGGCCCTCGGGGCCCTCGCCGATGTAGCCGATGGTGCGGCCGTCGGGGGAGATGACCACTCGGTTCCCACCCGCGTTGCCGAGTTGGGCGTTCGGTGGGAGCCGAACGGCGAAGCGTGCGGGGACTGAGGCCTCACGGGTAGGCCGGGGGCGGAACCATCCCCAGAGCGCCACAATCGTGGCAAGCGCAAGCACCGGCCATGTCCACACCTGCCTTCGTACTGGGCGGATGGATGACACGGCGGCGCTCGTGGTTAGTGTGCTGGCCGCATAAGGACCTGTCAGGGCATCGACGAACTTCATGGCATCGCGGAAGCGGTCTGCGGGCAGCTTCGCCAACGCCTTCTGGAGTGCAGCATCCATATGGAGTGGAACAGAACGGCGATGGGCAGTCACGGAGTCTGGGTCTTCCGCGAGGATCTTGGCCACCACCGCCTGCGCGTTGGGTGCGACAAAGGGAGGTTGCCCCGCGAGCATTTCGTAGGTCACACAGGCGAGCGAGTAGAGATCGCTGCGCCCGTCGAGTTCGCGGTCGGCCGTGGCCTGCTCCGGGCTCATGTAATGGGGCGTACCAAGCGACAGGCCCGTCTCGGTGAGTCTCATGCCGCCGGCGGCGCGCACAGCCAACGCGATACCGAAGTCTGCGACGAGAGCCTGGCCGTCCTGGAGGAGGATGTTCTCCGGCTTGACGTCGCGATGAATCACCTGGCGGCGGTGTGCGTAGTCGAGGGCACTCGCGACAGTCTTGGTGATCTGGATGGTCTCCTCGATCGAGAGTTGCTTCTCCCGATTGAGTTTGTCGCGTAAGGACTCCCCCTCGACATATGGCATCACATAGTAGAGGAAAGAATCCGCTTCCCCCGAGTCGTGGAGGGCCAGGATGTGAGGGTGCTGCAAGTTGGCGGTGACGGTTATTTCGTTCAGGAATCGTTCGGCACCCAAGACTGCAGTCAACTCTGGCCGGAGCACCTTGACGGCGACTTTCCGGTGATGCTTGATGTCTTCGGCGAGGTACACGGTCGCCATGCCGCCCGCACCGAGTTTGCGCTCGATTGCGTAGCGGTCGGCGAGGGCGGCAGTGATGCGTTCCTGGAGATCGGTCAAGGCAGGGGACTCCGGAAGAGAGGC
>QKDC01000102.1 GCA_003246755.1 Gemmatimonadota bacterium
TACCGCGACTACCGTCACCAAAATGGTGGCTGAAATCGCCTTACCTCGCCAACTTGGTGGTCTCCCGAGGTCACCGGGAGACGCATCGAACAGGGGGCAACCAAACGTGCCGACCCCCGAGCCCCTGAGTCCCAATAGCGGTTTGGGGAGTCGGATCCGGAGTTGGCGGCCGCAGCAGTCCCGAGCGATTGCTGCAGGTGTTGTGCCTACGCGACAAATCTGGAAGAAAGAGCCCCCCATGGTCCTCATTCTTTCACAAACTCGGGGCCACCCGTCAAATGACCGTCAACAGCACTAGCTCACGTTGGCACCCCTCCTTGCCGGGCCTCCTGTTCATGCTCTGGGCCCTCGTCATCCCCATTCTCGAAGGGAATTTGATGGTCAACGCCGACGGGGATCCGGCGCGTCATCTACGCCACGGCGAAACGATCCTCCAGAACGTCGATGTTATCAGAACCGACGTGTTTTCATACACTGCCACAGGTAAGCCGTTTGTAGGATTCGAATTCGGAAGCCAAATATTGTTCGCTTTTGGACATCGTTTTGGTGGGCTCGCCGGAATGGTCATTCTGGCCACGATCGCGATCGCCGGCACGATCGGGCTGATCGCCCGTTGGCTACTTCGGTTGGGGGTCGACCCCCTTCTCACTTTCTTGGCCTCGATGACCGTCGCCCTGCTGACCTACATCCACTGGCTCGCGAGGCCCCATGTCTTCTCGTGGCCCCTTGTGATTTTGCTCCTCGCGATGTTGGAAATGCGACCCCGACCATCCCTTTTCTGGTTCGGAACACTCTTCGTGGTGTGGGTCAATTTGCACGGTGCCTTTCTTTTTGGGGCACTCCTCGTAGCTATGTATGTGGTAGGAAATGTCTTGGAGGCCCTCACCTCGAAAGACCCTGAAGTCCGACGACGCGAGTGGATCCGGGCCAGGGGTCTCACCTGGATACTCCCTGTCGTCGCCCTCGCAACACTGGTCAATCCGTATGGGTGGCGGCTGCCGGCTCACCTGATTGCCTTTTTTGGTGACCCATACCTCCAGGACGTCACGAACGAGTTCCTTTCCCCTGATTTCCATTCAGCGGCGCTCAAACCGTTTCTCTTCGTGCTTCTCCTGACCATGCTCTTCCTTGCCTCTCGCCCCCGACCGCCTTGGACGCATCTCACCGTCCTTCTCGGCAACACGGCGATGGCGCTCATCTCACAGCGAAACATCATCTTCTTTGCTCTGGTGAGCGTCCCCTTGATCGCCTGTGATCTTGCACCTGTGTGGGGTCGCACAATCGGGCGCCGTTCGATCATGCGACGCTTCGCGCGGACATCAGGATCGGGACGAACCGTCCCTTATGTGGTTGGGACGGTACTGCTCTTGGCCTTGCTGGCCTCCGGTCGCGGACAGATTGCGGGTCGCCAGCTCATCGACGAGGACTTTTCACCGCAGAGATTCCCCGTCGAGGCGGTGGCGCAGGGGAGACGTGCCGGTCTCGAGGGCCGAGTCTTTCACGAGTTCACCTGGGGAGGGTACCTGCTCTGGGCATGGCCCGAACAGAAAGTGTTCATCGATGGGGGAACCGATTTCTATGGCCCGGACCTCCTCCGAACCCACAGGGCGATTCTCGGCTTGACCCCTGGGTGGAGAGACTCCCTCGCCACCTACGATGTCGGTCTCGTACTCGTGAGCACCGAAGGATCGTTGGCTGCGGAACTGCTCCGTGACCCGACGTGGGAGACCTGGCATCGGGACAGCACGGCCGTGCTCCTCAGGCGTCGTCAGAATGGCGTGGCTGGACAGGATCCCGCCGGGCGCCGGTAACTCTCAGAGACCACACGAATCCGAGGCCCGCCCAGAATCCGGTGTAGATCCAGGCGAGGAGGGCCGTCGGCAAACGGTATCGTGGGAGAGGGTCGGACGATGGGGGAATGGCAGCGGCTGTTTGCGTTGGTGTCCCGCGCCGATAGACGTCGTAGTTGCCGACCGACCCGATGGAAGAGTAGCTCGCGAAGAACCGGGCGAACTCCGGGTCAGTCTCCAAGTAGTCGAGGTAGTCGAAGTGGCGGGCCCCTCCCCAACCGATCGCGTTCGCATCTGGTCGCAGCACGATGACCAGTTCCGGGCTACCGTTCTGCAAGTCCTCCACAACGTCGTGTACGAACGAGCGCTCGAAAGGCCCCCGCTCCTCATAAGGCCGAGGGACAATGACCTTCGTCCAGTTCAGAGAGTCCGCATAGAGGGCAATCAGCGGCCAGAGACTCGGGAACCGGAGGGGCCACCTTGCGCCCGATTCGAGAATCAGGGGAAAGGCGGAGGCGATGTTCGAGGAAAGCACCGCCACCGTCACTCCGTCCCCCACCCCCTGAACGATCGGAACGAGTTTATGAAAGTTGGGGTCAGCATCGTGCACCGAGGAGGAAGGCTGAAGTAACCTCCAGACCGTTCTTGGAATGGGAGTGATGATGGTGGCACAGAGTACCGCCGCCCCCAGCGCGTGGTAGATCCGATGCAGCCCGGGTAATCGCCGCGCGCCTTCGGTGATGATGAGGGCGAGGAGAAGAGAGCCGAAAACGATCGAGGGGAGGAAGTGGTAGAACCATCCCTTTCCCTGCAGGACAGCGGCCAGGTAGAAGGCCAGGGTAGCAACGGCGAGGGCATCCGTAAGAGAACTCCTCCACTGCGACACGTATCGCCTGAGGACGGCGAACACACCCAGGGCGATCAGCCCTGGTATTGAGCCATCACCGAACACGACGGTTTCCACGACACTTCCCGAGAGGAAGGCCTGATAGAGGCCACCGTATTCCTTCGCGTAGGCGTAGTATCCCGGTATGAGGATGGACACGAGCGTGAGGTAGAGGATTCCAACGAGGATGACACTCAGATGTTCGACCCAAGGCAACTGTCGGCCCAACCGCCAACCCTCCAGGACCAGGATTCCTGCCATCAGAAGGACAAAGTGGGGCTTGATTCCAATCGCGATGCCGCCCATGACCCCAGCGACAACGGCCACCCACGGAGCAACGGAAGCCCGAGTCAACCGTCTCGCCGCGAGCATGACATAGGGCAGAACCAGCACAGCGGTCAGATGTTCCTTCTGACCGAAATCAACACTTGGAAGCACCAAGATCAGAAAAGCGGTGGCGAGCATCAGAGCGCCTTGGTCCCCGCCGTTGGGGCGCTCCGAAAGGAGTATTCGGTGGGTCAAGAGGAGTACCCCGACCGACATGACCACTACAGCGCCGATCCAGGCGGGCCACATCCCGACACCGAGGATCCCGGCCACCCACACAACCGCTAGCATGGGGAGGAAGATCATTGGGGGGGTCACTTCGAGGAGATCGACCCCGAGTCGGGCCCCGTGCGACATTTCCCGGGCGGCGTACAGCAACCAACTCACATCCGGACTCGGCCGAACCAATGTTTGCCCCAGGACCGCGGCAGCCACCACTACCCAAATGCCAAAACGGACACCGCGGGAAGTACTCATCACCGGAACTTCAGGGTCGGGACCACGGAAAGTTGTCCAGGAGCACCCTCGATCTTATACGTATGAGATCTCCAAGCATCCTCAGAGAATCCGTCGCCAGATTGATTCTCGAACCGTCCTGGTGAACCCAATCGACGGGGATCTCCCTGATGGACAACCGCTCGCGTTGGGCGAGTAGTAGGATTTCTACGTCGAAGGCGAAGCCGTCGATCCGAGATCGACCAAAGAGGTCACGGGCAACCATCCCCTCAAAGAGTTTGAAGCCACATTGCGTATCATGGATACCGGCTGTGCCGAGCAGTGCCACGAACCCACGAAAGACCAGTCCAATGGCCTTGCGATGCCACCGGACCTGGAGGTGCACATCGTCCGCTTTGAGCGCCCGAGACCCGATCGCGATGTCGGCGCCCTCCCGGACGGCTGGTTCGAGGCGCTCCAATTCCGTGATCGGGGTGGAGTTGTCGGCGTCTGCAACGAGCACCAAACCGCCACGTGTCTGTAATACGCCGGTACGGACTGCATGACCCTTGCCCCGATTGCGATCCAGGGAAATGGCACGAATCTCTGGGAACAGCTCACCGAATTCACCAACAACTTCGCACGTGCGATCGGTACTCCCATCATCCACGACAATGATCTCGAAGTTCAACCCACGACGTCGCAGGTAATCAGCACTGTGGCGCAGCATCGCCGGGAGTCGTGCCTCTTCGTTGAAGGCGGGGACGACCAGCGAGAGATCGGGTTGTGTCACCGCGGCCATTGGTGATGCGACAGGGGCGGGCGGGACTTCTCATCACCCTGGTATTCGTCGGCCTCACAACGATCGGGCTCTATCGCCAATTGTTGGGACCGGAGGGGTTCGACAGTCGAGATCATCTCGACTTCTATTTGCGGGTCACTCAATACCAGAAAGAGTTCCAGAACGGGCATTGGCCACAAACGCTTCCCGACGCGGTGGCCGGTGGTGGGCACGCCTTTCCTCGCTTCTACCCACCGGCTTCCCACTTCACAGCGGCAGGTATGAGCACACTTCTGGGCGATGCCGTGCAGGGCACTCATTGGTCCGTTCTCCTCGCAACCGTGCTTTCGGTCACCCTTCAAGGAATGTTGATCTGGCGCCTCACGCATTCCCTTCTCGCCGTACTTCTCAGCGTGTTGGTCTTTGCCACCTTCCCGTATCGGTTCATTCAATTGTATCTACGCGGGGCATTCGCCGAGGCATGGAACCTAGCCGTGCTCCCCGCATTCACCTTGGGTGCCGTCATCGCGGCGCAGGACGAACGAGCCCCAAGGTGGTGGGCCATCGTCATCGCCTTGATGATCCTGAGCCATGCCGTCATGACCCTGTGGGTACTCCCGGCTATTCTGGGTCTCGTGGCGCTTGCCCTTCCGAGGAATTCTCGGAGGCCGTTCGTTGGCTCAGCAAGCCTCATGACGGTATGGGGTGCGGGATTGGCAGCCTTCTACCTCCTCCCGATGTGGAGGTACCTCCCCGCCGTTCGTGTTTGGGACCCCCAAGTCATGCGCGCGCTCCCGGAACACCTGGCGATGTCCTCCCCGACCCTTTACCTGGGCTTCCCCGCGTGGGCCATTCTCGGGAGTCTTGCGGGCCTCACCCTCACCACGGGGATTGGCGCCGTCCGCTCCATCCGGCATGGCGGCTTCTTGGATAAGGTCATGTGGGGAGCGATCACGCTGGCAGTGGCTTATGTCGGTGTGATCCTGGCCCCTGAAGTGATGTGGCGCTATCTCCCGCTCCCGCTCCGCATGATTCAGTTTCCCTTCCGTCTCCTAGGTCCGATCGTGTTCGCCAGCGCCCTGACCGTTGGGCTCCTGGTAGCGAGGCACCAGAGTCGCCGGCTGAAGGTGGGGTGGGCGGTTCTTGCCGGGCTCCTCGTCGTTTCCGGTTGGAGTTATGGAGGGGTCACCCTGGTCCCCAGAACCATCCGGGGTCAGGACCTAACGACTTTTCTTTCCGGTTCCTACCCTGATCGTGGCCTCTCTATCGCCGGGGAGTACCTTCCACGAGGCGAAGTACCGGCTGACCTGTCAGCCGCGATCCGCACCGCCCGGGAGAACGTGGGAAGCGGCGCGTTGGAATCGTGGGATGAGACCGAACAGGGGTTCCACGCCACGATCGTCACCGATCGGGCTCGTTCGGTCACCGTGCCCCTCGTGTATGACGAGTACCTCGACGTACGGGATGCAAATGGGACACCTATCAAGGTCGCTGCGGATCGTGGCATTCTGTCGGTCCGGGCAGATTCGGGACGTACCGAAGTCCTGATCGCAAGACGGTGGCCGGTCGCTCTCAAAGTCGGGTTGCTCATTAGTTTCGGCGCCACGCTGATACTCTTTGTGCCTCGGCGACGACTGCGGGTGACGTGTACCTGAAGAAGAACAGGAAATCCTGTGGAACCTGGTCTCCTGGAAGCCATACACGCGGCAGAGGAGTCACATTGGTGGTTCCGCGCTCGGCGGCGCATTTTGCTCGCGATCTTGCGAAGCCGACTGCCAGAAGCCGCCCGTCTTCTCGATGTCGGTTGCGGAACCGGATATCTCCTCGAGGCCGCTCAGGAGTACTGGGACGTTCACGGCTTGGACTTTGCCGAGGAGGCCGTCGCGTTCTGTCGGGCTCGAGGTCTGATCAGTGTCCGGCGGGCGTCGGTCGAGACATTGGCCGAACTGGAAGGCCGCTCGTTCGATTGTGTCTCCTTTTGCGATGTGATCGAACACCTAGATGACGATATCGGTGCGTTGCGGGCCGCGGACAGCCTGCTTCGACCCGCCGGCGTTGTACTCGTCACCGTTCCGGCCTACCAATGGTTGTGGTCGCCCCGCGATGTGCTCCACCACCACCGGAGACGGTATACCAAGGCATCCCTGACGCGCGCGATCGTGGACGCCGGGCTGCAACCCGAATTCGTCACCTACTTCAATAGCTATCTCTTTCCTTTGGCCGCGGTTTCCCGGCTGGTCGATCGAGCCTTGAAGCTCAGGGGAAGCGAGCAAGTCCATCCACCGCCTTTGCTCATCAACCGACTCTTCGAGCGCGTGTTCGGGCACGAGAGCCACCGCCTGAGTGGTGTCCCCAGACGCGGATTCATTGCTGGTCTCTCGGTCTTGGCCTTGGCTACTCGGCGGTGATGTCGGGACCTTCTGACGTGTTGCGACGCCCCTCCCACCGTGCCACGACCGACCAACAGAGGAGGGCGACGAGGGTCGCTGCGATCACGTCCACGACGTAGTGCTCCCCGAGGTAGACCAGGGCCAGGCCCATCGCGAGGAGATAGCTCACTCCCAGCGCCTTCCACCACGAGCCGAGGGACCAGCACGCGGCCGTTATCACGGCAATCAAGGCCGCGTGGGTGGAGGGCATGGCGGCAACGTCGTTACCGCTCGTGACCTGGTATCCGAATTCGTAGAAGGTTGGACTTACTCCTTGCCAGATGTCACCCACGATCCGGTACACCCTCGGGATCTCCCCCAGTATCGAGGCCATCCACGGTGGGACAGTAGGGAACGCGTAGTGAATCGGCAGGCTCAGGAGAAGCGTAAGCGACAGTGCCTGGAGATAGATCGGGAGCACCCTAGGGCGCCATCGCCAGAGAGCGAGGCCCACGAGGGGCGGGGCCAGGTAGTACGAGAGATGCACTCCGATCATGGCGACATCGAACCACGATCGGCTGCCGTACACATAGAAGCGTTCCTGGAGCCAGAGGGTGGGGAGTTGGCCGCGGCTGAGGACTCGGTCGACCGCAATGGGATAGTCGATGAATGCTGGGGGACCGAGGTCGTCGGCATACTGCCGCAGGGTGACGAAGACGAGAAACGTGGTGATGTAACCGGCCCAGAGGGCAAAATCTCGGTCGGTCCGACCCCAGACCAGCGCGAGCACGACTGGTCCGCCCAGGAGCAGGGGACTCACCGGCCCCCAGAATCGGTACTGTGGCAGCAGCAGGAGCAGGAGGACGAGGAAGAGAATGACTACGCGAACCGGTCCGGCCCACCGACCTCCACAAGACACCTCTTCTTCTCCTAGCCCCTCACCCCCCTCATCCCGCTCGAATCCACCGGAAGATCTCGCGCACCGTGGCGCGCTTCCCGTACATCAGAATCCCCACCCGATAGATCCGCCCCGCGACCCAGGCCATCGCTAACACTCCCAGCGCGGTCACCACAACGGAAAGCACCAGTTCCGGGAGTGGGAGAGGACTCAACGAGTAGCGGGCCGGCGTCACGAACGGGGCGAGTGGTGGGACCAGGCTCAGGACGTGCGCCAGCTGCCCATTGGGTTCGCCCAACAACTTGAACATCACGAACAGACCCGAGACGACCACCAGCGTCACGGGAAGGCTCGCCATCTGGGTCTCCTGGACGGTATTGCACGTGGAGCCCACCGCAGCATACGCCGCCGAGAAGAAGAAGAACCCGAGTACGAAGAACACGAGAAAGACGATGAGAAGTCCGAGCGAGATATCGGGGATCGGGAGGGCCGCAGCCGCTTCGGGGCTGATGCCCGCCAGACCGGCAATCCCACCTCGGGCCTGTGTCAGGCCGTAGGCGGCTCCGGCCCATATGCTCAACTGGAGCAACGCGACCGACCCGACGCCTAATACTTTGCCCAACATCAACTCAAAGGGCCGAAGACTGGAGACCAGAACCTCATTGATCCGGTTGGTCTTCTCCTCCACGGTGCTGGTCATGACCTGAACACCGTAGATGAGCAGTGCCATGTACAGGACGAAAGACATGATATAGGCGAGGGCAAACGAGGCCGCTCCGCTCTGCCCGGTAAGCGTTCCCTGGCTCACTTTCGTCGTGGCCAGTCTGATCGGTTTGACGGTCTGCATCAGCACGGCGGGGCTGATTCCCGCTTGGGTCAGTCTCTCCGTGAGCACGGCTTCGCGGACGCTGCGGGTGAGCACGTCCATCTCGGAAGGGCTCCCAACGTTCGCCCCGAGATAGTGGAGGGTGTCGGTGGCGAGCACGTCCTCGGTCACGAGGAGGATTCCATCGACTCCCGCCTCCCCCAGTTCGCGCCGGTCGACCAAAGCCACGAGTGAATCCCGTACCTGCTCGAGCCGCCCGACAGCTTCCACGCGAGAGGCGACGTACCGATGCTCACCGTCAGGCTTCCCGCCTCGCGTCGCGCGTGTGAGTGCCGCTTCGATCTTCTCTCCCAATCCCCCCTCAGCGGCGTCAATCACCACGATTCGTTTGGCGCGAGTGTTGCCCTGCAACAGGATCGGGGCGACCAAGAGAATGGCGAGCAGCGCAGGACCGAAGACCGTGGCAACGATGAACCCCTTGGTCCGGACTCGGGAGACGAACTCGCGCTTGGCGACGACCCAGGCCTTACGCATGGCGGGCACTCCCTGGTTGGTCGGTAATGGCTGCCGCGGTGGCCGCATCGCGACCCACCTTGGCGATGAAGATCGATTGCAGGGAGGGTTCCACGATCTCGAAGCGGGAGAGGCCTGCGCCACTGGCTACCAGCGTCTCCAGTAGCCGATCCGGGTCGGCGTCAGGGGCGAGTTCGACTTCGGCACTGGCTCCCTCGTCATCCGCCCACGCGACGAGCGAACGATCTCTGAGGACCGGTGCCGCCCGTGCTGCATCCCGGTGGAAGGCAAGGGCAATGTGGCGACCGCCAGCCTCCCGCTTCACCTCGGCCATTGTCCCATCCACGACCTTCTCTCCCCGGCTGATGATCACCACCCGGTCGCACATCTTCTCCGCCTGCTCCATGATGTGGGTCGAGAAGAGTACCGTCTTCCCGGTCCGCGCCAGGTCGATGACGGTTTCCTTGAGGACCTGGCTGTTGACGGGGTCGAGCCCGCTGAAGGGCTCGTCGAGGATCACGAGTTCAGGGTCGTGGAGGATCGTCCCTGCAAATTGGACCTTCTGTTGCATCCCCTTTGAGAGGTCCTCGATCTTCTTGTCGGTCCAGTCCTCGAGTCCCAAACGCGCGAGCCACTCTCCAGCCTTGGCTCGGGCTCGTGAGGCTGACACGCCTTTCGTCTCACCAAAGAAGACCAGGTGGTCCACCACCTTCATCTTCTTGTAGAGGCCTCGTTCCTCTGGCAGGTATCCAATCCTGTGGGACAGGTCTCGGCCACCCACGCTACCACCAAAGAGCGAGATCCTCCCTTCGTCCGGAACCAGAATATCCATCATCATCCGAATCGCGGTGCTCTTGCCGGCTCCATTGGGCCCGAGCAGACCGAAGATGGTTCCCGCGGGAACGTCGAGTGAGAGATCACGCACGGCGGTGTGCCCCGCAAAGCGCTTCGTGACATGCTCCAGGTGAATCACTGGACCGGACATCGGCTTCTCTCCAAGACAGGGTGTCATGGATCCCACGAACAATCCCTCAAAGTAACGCAAAGGCCCGGCATTTCTGCCGGGCCCACTGTCATCTTCGAGGCTCGACCCGAGTTGCGCTAGGCCGCGCCGAGTCGCTGGATCGTCTTCACGTCCTCATGTGGGACCACGAGGTGCTTTCGTGTCACCCGAACACCGAAGCGGCGCGATTGCGCGATGAAGTCCTCGGTGGGGCCATCGGACTCCGCGTCGTGGATGGCCACATTGATGAGATGCATACCTCGTTCATCCTCGACGTCGAACCTGCCGATGTATGTCACGCTGCCCGGGGTATCGATAATGACGGTGATGCCGTGCAGGGCGTGACGCTCGGGATGCAGCACCATCCCTTCAGACATCGTCATGCCGCCATCGTTGGACTGCAGTGCCGGTCGAAGGCGGCGATCAGGTCAGCGGCAATCGCATCCGGGCTCTGACCCTCGATCATGTGCCGGTGGACGAAGTGAACCACCTCGCCATCGCGAAGCAGAATTGCGGATGGGCTGCTGGGCTGGTACTCGCTGACATAGCTTCGGACCCGTGCGGTGGCATCGAGGTCCTGGCCCGCGAAGACGGTCAACACCTGATCGGGCACCACGGAATGTGAGAGGGCCATCGCCAGGGCTGGGCGAGCTGCCCCCGCAGCGCACCCGCACACCGAGTTGATAAAGATCAGTTGGGTACCCGAGGGGTTCGCCAACTCGGCGTCCACCTGCTCGACTGTCCGCAACTCCTTGACTCCGAGTCGTGTCACGTCATCACGCATGGCCTTCACCATCATCTCCGGGTAGGGCATTTCACACTCCTTGACTGGTCTGAAGGGCCTTCTTCATCGCGTGCCATGCGAGCGTGGCACACTTCACCCGCATGGGAAAGGCGGCGACGCCACGAAAGACCTTGAGTTTGTTGGGAAGAGAAGCGGTCGAGTCATCGTCCGGTTCCGTGACGCCTCGATGAAAGGCATCGAACAAACGGTTGGCCTCCTCGACGGTTCGTCCGCGAAGGGTCTCGGTCATGAGGGAGGCGGAGGCCTTCGATATCGCACAACCGGCCCCCGTGAAACTCACATCCGACACGACACCGTCTTCCACCTTGAGCATCACGCGAAACCGATCGCCGCAGAGAGGGTTGTAGCCCTCCGCCTCCTGGCACCCGTCTCCGGACAACTCCCGAAAATTGCGCGGCGAGCGGTCGTGATCGATGATCACGCTCTGATAGAGTTCGTCGAGATCGGTCATGCGCCAAGCCTCCGCCGAGCGTCGCCCAACGCCACCACCAATTGATCGACGTCCGCCCGGGTGTTGTAGAGACCAAGGGACGCCCGCAGCGTCGCAGAGACCCCGAGGTGGCGCATCAAGGGCTGAGCACAGTGGTGGCCTGCGCGCACCGCCACACCGTGGGTGTCTACGACGGTCGCCACATCGTGGGGATGCACTCCGTCAAGGCCGAAGCTGACGACACCGATCTTGCCCGGGGCCGTTCCAAAGATGGTGATGCCGGGTACCGTCTCGAGCTGCTCGGTCAGGTAGGTAAGCAGGGTCTGCTCGTGGTCGGAGATCGCCTGAAATCCAATCCGGCTGAGATAATCCATGGCGGCGGCGAAGCCAACGGCTTCCGCGATGGGTGGGGTTCCTGCCTCGAAGCGTGCCGGTGGAGGGGCCCACGTCGATCCCTCAAACTCCACCCGCTGGATCATCCCACCACCGGTCTGCCACGGAGTCATCTGGGACAGCAACTCGGCTCGACCGTAGAGTACCCCGATGCCTGTCGGACCGTAGAGTTTGTGTCCTGAAAGGGCGTAGAAGTCGCAGTCGAGAGCCTGGAGATCGATTGGGAAATGGGGTGCCGCCTGGGCGCCGTCGACGAACACGAGAGCTCCCACTTGGTGGGCCATCGCGGTCATTTCGGCGATTGGAGCGACCGTACCAAGCACGTTGGACGCGTGACTCACCGCAACGAGACGGGTCCGGGGTCCCAGTAGTCTCTCATATTCACCGAGGTCGAGAGCGCCGTGAGAGTCGAGTGGAACCACTCGAAGGCTCGCGCCGGCTTGCTGCGTCGCGACTTGCCAGGGGACCAGGTTGGAGTGGTGCTCGAAGGTCGTGACTACCACCTCATCCCCCGGCCCGAGGTTCGAGCGCCCCCAACTCTGGGCAACCAGGTTGACCCCAGCCGTGGTGCCGCTGGTGAAGATGATCTCCTCCGCGAGGGAGGCGTTCAAGAACCGGCGGGCCGTGTCGCGGGCACCCTCGAAGGCCGTGGTTGCCTCCTCACTCAGGAGGTGTACCCCGCGGTGCACGTTCGAGTGGTGCTCGGCGTAGTACTCGCGCATGGACTCGATCACGGTCATCGGTTTCTGGGCCGAGGCCGCGCTGTCGAGATAGGCAAGTCGTTTCCCCCGAATCGAGCGCTCGAGGATGGGGAAATCGGCTCGCACCCTGATTTCGTCGAGCGGAGTGATCACCGCATCACTGGGGGCAAGGGTCCCACCGGCAGGCATGGTCAGATCCTGTCCATGATCCCGAGCCGAGTCCGGACGACCTGATCCAACTCGTGTCGCACCGGGTCCACGGCAACTTCGTCCATGACCTCGGCGGCAAAGGCATAGGTCAGGATCTGTGTTGCCCGTTCGGGCTCGATACCGCGGCTCCGGAGATAGAAGTGTGGGAGATCGTCGAGGTATCCCACCGTCGCCCCGTGCGTGCACTTCACATCGTCGGCGAAGATCTCCAGTTGTGGCTTGGTGTCCACTCGTGCGGTGTCAGACAGAAGCAGGGTACGGTTGGTTTGCTTGGCGTCGGTTTGTTGTGCCTCGGGCGTCACGAACACCTTGCCGTTGAACACCCCCCGGGAGTGGTCGTCCAGGATGGCTTTGTAGACTTCCCAGCTCCGGCAATTCGGCTTGTCGTGGTAGATCGTGGTGTGGTTGTCGACGAGTTGCTCACCGTGCCCGATAGAGAGTCCATACAACAGCGCTTCGGTGTTGGGCGCATCGAGACGTGTGTGCAGGTTGTGCCGGCTCACCCGCCCACCCATCGACATGCTGAAGGATCGGTAGTGGCTTTCCCGGACCTGGTGCACGTGCGAGAATCCGATGTGGTAGGCCGCCTCCGACTCCCGCTGGATTCGGGTGTGCTCCAGCCACGACTGCTGGCCCAGGGTGACCTCGGTGACGGTGTTCGTGAAGGACGCGGCGCTCTCACCCAGTCCGACATAACTCTCGACTAAAGAAAGCCGTGCCCCATCCTCGACGACGATCAGATTCCGTGGGTGGGTCATCGCACCATCGGCATCGGCCGAGGTCACGAAGACCAAGTTGATGGGCGACGCGAGCGTGCGACCAGCGGGAACTCGCACATAGGCTCCATCGCGAATGAAGGCCGTGTTGAGTGCGGCGAACGGTGTGGCATCCGCTCCCAGGTGTTTCCCCAGGTGCGGTTCGACCAGTTCCGGATCGGTCATCAGTGCCCGAGCGAGTGACGTCGCCATGACGCCCTCCGGTAGATCGGCGGTCTGAGACAACTCAGGCGCGAACGCTCCGTTGACGAAGACCAGCGCCGGCCACTCCGGGTGCCCGAACCGGTAGGGCTCAAGGTCCGCCTGGCTGACGGGGGCCCTCGGCGGTCCCGCTGGAGCGAACGGGGTCCTCGTCATGTCGCCCAGGGGAGTGAACCGCCACTCCTCGTCCCTGGACGTGGGAAACCCTGCGGCCATGAATCGGTCGAGACCGGTTTGCCGTACCGGCCGCAGCCATTCCGGCACGCCATCCGTGGGCAAAGCGTCGAACACGGCGCGATACTGGTCGATCACGCCACGACCTCCTCGGCAACTTCGCTCAGCCATTCGTATCCCTTGGCCTCGAGCTCCAAGGCCAGCTCCTTCCCACCGGATCGGACCAGTCGCCCATCGAACAACACATGCACCTGGTCGGGCACGATGTGATTCAGCAAGCGTTGGTAGTGGGTCACGAGGATGGTCGCCCGATCGGGGCGCTTCAGGGCGTTCACACCATCGGCGACGATTCGCAGCGCATCGATGTCGAGCCCGGAATCAGTTTCGTCGAGGATCGCGAGTTTCGGCTCGAGGACGGCCATCTGGAGGATCTCGTTGCGCTTCTTCTCCCCCCCCGAGAACCCGTGATTGACCGCGCGTTGCATCATCTCCGGCCCCCACTTCACGATCTTCAGTTTCTCCTCGAGGATGTCGAGGAAGTCCATGGGATCGAGTTCCTCTTCCCCGCGACCCTTCCGCAATTCGTTGTACGCAGCGCGGAGGAAGTAGGCATTGGTGATGCCCGGTATCTCCACCGGATACTGGAAGGCCAGGAACACACCGGCGAGCGCACGCTCTTCCGGTTCCATGTCGAGCAGATCCTCCCCTTCGAAGCGAACCTCGCCACCGGTGACCGTATACGCCGGGTGGCCGGCCAGGACCTGCGCGAGCGTGCTCTTGCCGGAACCGTTCGGCCCCATGATGGCGTGCACCTCTCCGGGGTTCACCGTGAGAGAAATACCCTTCAGAATGTTCGGTTCCCCTGGTCCGATGCTGGCGCAGAGGTTCTTGATTTCGAGCACCTGGTTCTCCTTAGCCGACGCTTCCCTCGAGGCTCACGCCGAGGAGCTTCTGCGCCTCGACCGCGAACTCCATGGGGAGCTCCTTGAAGACTTCCTTACAGAAGCCGTTGACGATCATCGATATCGCGTTCTCGGTGTTGAGGCCGCGCTGTTTCAGGTAGAAGATTTGATCCTCGCCGATCTTGGTCGTGGATGCTTCATGCTCGACGGCGGAGGATCGGTTTTGCACGTCGATGTAGGGAAAGGTGTGCGCGCCACAGCGATTGCCAATCAGCATCGAGTCGCACTGGGTGTAGTTCCACGCCCGTTCGGCCTTCGGCATCACCTTGACCTGTCCCCGATAACTATTGTTTCCGCGACCGGCAGAAATGCCTTTGGAGATGATGGTGCTCCGGGTCCGGCGCCCGAGATGAATCATCTTGGTACCGGTGTCGGCTTGTTGCCGGCCATTGGCCACGGCAACGGAGTAGAACTCGCCGACGGAGTCGTCTCCCTGCAGGATCACGCTGGGGTACTTCCAGGTGATGGCTGAACCGGTTTCCACCTGGGTCCAGCTGATCTTGGACCGCGCCCCCGCACACTTTCCTCGCTTGGTCACGAAGTTGTAGATCCCCCCCACCCCTTCCTCATCCCCAGCATACCAGTTCTGCACCGTCGAGTATTTGATGGTGGCTCCCTCGAGTGCCACCAGTTCCACCACCGCAGCGTGCAACTGGTTTTCGTCCCGGGCCGGGGCCGTACACCCCTCCAGATAGCTCACCGTGGCCCCTTCATCGGCGACGATCAGGGTGCGTTCGAACTGACCCGTCCCGGCCTGATTGATCCTGAAATACGTCGAGAGATCCATAGGACAGTGCACGCCCTTCGGCACATAGACAAAGGAGCCGTCCGTGAAGACCGCCGAGTTGAGCGAGGCATAGAAGTTGTCGGAGATCGGCACCACCGAACCCAGGTATTTCTGCACCAGGGCGGGGTGTTCTCGAACCGCTTCGGAGAATGAACAGAAGATGATCCCCAGTTCTCCCAGGTGCTCCTTGTAGCTCGTTCCAACGGAAACCGAATCGAAGATCGCATCCACCGCGACTCCCGCAAGCAGTTTTTGCTCGTTCAGTGGGATACCGAGCTTGTCGTAGGTTTCCCGAAGTTTGGGATCGAGTTCATCAAGACTGCCGAGTGGTTTAACCGTCTTCGGCGCTGAGTAGTAGACGATGTCCTGGTAGTCGATGGGCGGATACGTAATGTTCGCCCACGCATGCGGCTCCTCCATCTTGAGCCAGGCCTTGTACGCCCGAAGGCGCCATTCCAATAGCCACTCCGGCTCACCTTTCTTCTCTGAAATGAGACGGATCACATCCTCGTTGAGACCGGGCGGAACGCTGTCCGATTCGATGTCGGTAACGAACCCGTGCTTGTACTCCCGATTGACTAGCGATTCGACCGACGAACTCATGACTGTTCCCTCGTCTCTTTCACGGTGGGGGACCGACTGGCGCCCGGGCCTTCAAGTGTGACCGGCCCGACCTGGTACTCACAGCAGCCACATCCACTGGCGATATGAGCCTCACGGGTCACGTGTGCCTCGAGGACCTCAGCGAGAAATCGTGCCTCGGCGTCGCAGACTTCCGGGAATCGCTCGGCCACCTGTTTGATGGGGCAGTTGTGTTCCACGAGCACGTGGGTTCCCGGTGCCGTGCGGTGCACTTGCGGCATGTACCCTTCGTCCGACAACGCTTGGGTTACGGCAGCCCATCTTTCGTCGGGACTCGCGTCAGCCAGAATCGGCCGCAACTCGTCAGCGAGTTCCCGATAGCGCGCCTCGAGCACCTCGACGGCGGCCGCTCGACCCTCCTTTTCAACCACATGGTCGAGGAGGCGGCTGACCGCGTCTTCGTAGCGGCGCGGGAAGAGCGCCTCGCCCGCCGTGGTGAGTCGGTAGATGTGGGTCGGGGCTCCGACACCACCTCCCCGATGCTCCCGATCGTGACCCACCAACCCGCCAGCCTCGAGTTCCTTGAGATGATGTCGCACGGCGTTGGCCGACAGTCCCAACCGGACACTGATCTCTTTCGATGCGAGACCCCCGGACGCCTTCAATTCCCGGACGATCCCCGCCCGGGGGCCTTTGAGGCCAAGAGGTCTCGACCCACTCAGCGAAGACGCTTCCATGCGTCAAGAGTACCCTCGAGAGCCCTGCTTGTCAATTTCTGTGGTGTTTATGGTTTTATTGCACATTCTTGTCATATCCCCGGAGGGTGGAGGGGGTTGCGCGGGATCCGTGGCGGAGCGACTGTCCTTCTCGGGAGGAGTGTAGGATTATGTTAGTAGTTGCGGCAACAACTTCTATCTTCTCGTTGCGCGACTGTCGCTCATTCCCAATAATCAACACTATGACCATTCACCGCATCCGGCTCTTGGGGGACCCCATCCTCCACACTCGGTGTGATCCCATCACCAAACCCAGTTCGGCGGCGGTGCGCGTGATCGTCGACGACCTGAAGGAGACGCTGAGTGACTGGCAATCTCGCTTCGGGAGTGGCCGCGCCATCGCCGCCCCACAAATCGGGGCACCGGTGCGAATCGTGTACGTCCAAATGGATCGCCCCTGGGTGTTGATCAATCCCGAAATCGTCGAGGTCGGCGCCAACGACTTCGAGGTGTGGGATGATTGCTTCTCGTTTCCCAACCTGCTCGTGCGTGTTCTCCGAGCACATCGAATCGTGGTGCGGTATTGGGATCAGAAAGGAGAGGAGCGGGAAATCGAGCTCGAGGGCGACCGTGCTGAGCTCCTCCAGCACGAGATCGACCACCTTGACGGCGTGTTGGCCGTGGATCGGCCTCACGGTCGGTGGCCTTTCAGTCTGCGGGAAGAGTGGAACCGGCTTCATCATCCCGCCGAGCGCTACGGCGAGCCTGAACCGCGGCGTGTGCCATTCGGCCCCTCCATAATGCTCTGAGCCAAGAGAGGGAACAGAATGCCATGGGACAACTGATCTCGTATCCCAGCAATGGGGATCAGTCCGCAGGCTATCTCTCGCTTCCCCCCTCGGGTCGTGGCCTTGGTCTGATCGTCGTCCAGGAGTGGTGGGGACTGGTGCCACATATTACCGAACTCGCAGATCGTTTTGCCGGCGTTGGTTTCGTGGCGCTGGCCCCCGACCACTACCACGGTGAACAAACGCAGAGCCCTGACGAGGCGGCGAAGCTCTTCATGGCTTTGGAGATTGCCACGGCGGGGAGAGAGCTCCGGGGTGCAGCGGACTACCTGCTGGGACACCCTGCTGTGGGGAGCCAGAAGGTCGGGGTGGTTGGATTCTGCATGGGTGGCCAACTGGCTCTGTACGCGGCCTCCGAATACGGAGATCGCATTGCCTGTGCCGTGGATTTCTACGGGATCCACCCCAAGGTCCGGATCGAACCCTCGCGCCTCCGGGTCCCCATCTTGGGCCATTTCGGAACCCGGGACACCTCGGTTCCTCGGGAGATCATCGAGACGCTTACCCGCGAGGTCAACGCGGCGGGCGGGTCGTTCGAATCACACTTCTACGAAGCCGATCACGCTTTCTTCAACGACACACGCCCTCAGGTGTACGACGCGAAGGCCGCTGGGGTCGCATGGGAACGGACGATCCGGTTTCTCGAGCGGCACCTGGCAGCGCCCGAACCCTAGAACCACTTTCCAACCCGCACGAGCACGGCTCCACGACCGGTGGTCGAGAGACCGTATTCTGCCCGGATCGGCCCGATCGGGGTTTCGGCCATGACCCCTGCTCGCGCACCACCAAGCCATCCCTTACTCGCAAAGAGAGGTCCATCAAAGCCCACTCGTCCCGCAGCAATCTCGAGCACGAATGCCAGCGGTCCATACACAGCCGCTTGCCCCCGGGTTGCGATGTACACTTCCCGGTCGCCTCGCAGTTCCTGGACGTGCAGTCCTGGGAATCCGTCGCTACCGGCAAGGGCGAAGGTTGCTTGGGAAGGCAGTTGGCTCCCCCATCCGATCCGCGTGAACGGAATCAACGTGAGACGACCGAGATCCACCTCTCCACCGATCGTGGCTTGTACCCGTCGATAGGTCTTGGTTAACCTGGCACTCACATCGACGTCGAGGCCCTGACCACGCCCTGGACGCAGGACTCTCAGCGCGGCGCCGGCGGCCCCGTCATCTCCGAGCCTCGTGTGCCAGAGACGACCATCGAAGCCGAGGTGGATGGTCCATCGTGCCAGGTCTCCTTGCAGGCCCGCGAAAAGCGCTCCCTCTCGGGTCTCCTCCTCGGGGACCTCCTCGCCATCGGAGAGAAAACGCCGGACACCCTCCTGCGCCAACCGCAGGGTAACCACAGGCGCTACCCGTGCCCCTTCGACTCCATAGTTCCGCCGGAGTCCGGCGGTTGCTTCCTTCACGAAGCGACCCAAAGACAGCGTCCCGGTCGCCTCGGTGCCCCTACCCAGGAACTCCCGATCAACCGCTGCCACACCCATCCGGCCACCGAGTTCGTTGTCGTAAGCGAGATCAAGACCCACGACTCGTCTCGGAGCTCGCACCACATCAAGGTGAAAATCGACCGGGTCACTTCCGGTAGGATTGAGCCACACTTCGCGGTAGGCATTGATCTCCGCCATGCGCTCGAGACTCTTGGCCAACTTGGCGATCGTAATGGTATCTCCGGGGTGCAACCCCAGGAGGTTGCGCAGCGTCCCCAGTTCGGCCGCTCCCAGCCGGTCCCCCTCGATCGCGCCGACGCGCCGGGCAGGCCGCCTGGCGGCGACAGTGGTCCGTGTCGGACAGGATGCATTGCTCAGGGCGGAATCCGCGGCCGCTTTCCCACGAGCAATGAGGGTTTCGATGGTCGGCCGTGTGAAGTCGAGACTTTTGACCCCGTCGACGTCCGGCCGGATGTAGACGTCTTCTCCTTCCAGGCTGTCGCGGGGTTGGGTGAAGAGAAAGCTCGACAACTGCTCCACGACCGCGAGCGGCGAAGCGAGTTGGTCGGCGCCCAGAGGTTCACTGCTGACATCGGAGACAATGACCCGGACGGCACCGAGGCGTCTGGCAATCGCAATCGGCACGTTGGCCGAAAGTCCTCCGTCGGACAGGACGCGACCCCCCATCCGGACCGGTGTGAACACGAGCGGGATGGCTGTGCTGGCACGCACGGCCCTGGCCAAGTCGCCGGCATCGAAAACGACCGGGTCGCGCGTGGCCAGATCGGTCGCCACCGCGCGGAAGGGAATGGTCAACGAGTCAAAATCACCGCGGGCGACCAGGTTCCCGTGGAGCAACATCCCATTGAGCATTCCCGTCGTTTCGGCTTCGAGGACGACGGGGTTTCTCAGCGCAAACCCCAGCTCCCCTTGCTCCCAAACGACGAGGGGGGTCAGTTCGCCCCAGCCCGTTGGGAATCGTTGTGGCGTTCCAAAGAGCCGGGTGACATTCGTCGCGAGGGCCAAAGAATCGATCTCTGCCGCCGTGTGGCCACTGGCATACAGGGCCCCAACGAGCGCGCCGATGCTGGTGCCTACCACCATGTCGGGCTGGATTTGGCGTTGCTCGAGGGCGTGGAGCACACCGATATGCGCTGTGCCGCGTGCACCACCACCCGAGAGAACCAAGACCGTTTTGCCTGGGCCACAGTGACCCGGATCCTGAGCATGCGATGGCCCACCGCAAAGACCCAAGAGACCCAACGCGAGAACAGACTTGCGCCACTGCAAGCCGCTCTTTATCTCTATCCGGTCTGAGTGGCGCCGGAGGCCCGACGTCGCCGAGCAGAGGAGTGAGCCCATGACATATGTGATCATAGAAGCCTGTATCGGCGTTAAGGACCGCGCCTGTGTAGACGTCTGCCCGGTCGACTGCATCTACGAGGGCGAGGACCAACTCTACATCCACCCCGAGGAGTGCATCGACTGCGGGGCCTGCGAACCAGAGTGCCCGGTCAGCGCAATCTACCCCGAGGATGACGTGCCGCCCGACATGGTGTCGTACATCGAGAAGAACCGCGAGGTCTTCGAGAGCGACAACCCCCCACAACTCCCGAAGCCGTAGATAGATGGAAAGGCGGCCCCGGGGCCGGACGCCCCGGGGCCGCTTGAGGAGGGAGTTTACTGCACCAGCGGTGGTCCAATGGCCATCGGACCAGGCCCGCTATCTAATAAGACGCCCGAAGCCCCCTAAGGGTTTCACCACAACCGGCGTTCGGCTTGGGAATCCCGACACCTACTACCTTTCGTGGCCCGAGGAACAGGGGCCGGGCGTCGAGCGCACCCTTCCTCCAAACACAACGTGTTGTCAGGAAACGAGTTAATGTCGACTCCCCCGGAATTAGTGGCGAGTGCCAAGCAGTACAATGCCCTGATCGGCAAGCTGCGACGGGAGTCGATTCTCGCGGTCGATACCGAGGCCGCGAGTTTCCATAGGCACGCCAACCGCATCTACTTGCTTCAGGTGTCCACCCGGACGGAGACCGCAGTGATCGACCCGGTTGCCGTGACCGACCTGACGACGTTCGGCGACGTGCTGGCGGATCCCGCCATTGAGGTCGTGTTCCACGACGCCGATTACGACCTCCGTCTCCTCCACCACCAATATGATTTCCAAGTACGTGGCCTGTTCGATACTCGCGTGGCCGCGGAGTTTGTGGGAGAGCCGGGCTTGAGCCTCGCCGCGCTCCTCACGACGCACTTCGGCGTACGGATCGACAAGCGCTTTCAGCGCGCGGATTGGTCGGCCCGGCCCCTGTCCGAGGACATGCTGTCCTACGCAGCGGGCGATACGCAGCATCTCGTTGAACTTCGAGATCTGCTCAAGCGGAAGCTCGAGGACATGGGACGATTGGGGTGGGCGGAAGAGGAGTTCCGAGTCCTCGAGGGGGTTCGCTGGAAAGCGGGGAAGGACCGCGAACCGGCATACCTGAGGATCAAGGGTGCGAAGGCCCTTTCGTTGAGGCAGTTGGCCGTCTTGCGGGAGGTTCATCGTTGGAGGGTGGGCGTTGCCGTGAAACTCGATCGTGCGGAGTTTCGGGTCTTGAGCAACGAAGCCCTTCTCGACATCTCGAAAAGCACACCAACCACGGTTGAAGCGTTGGCTCGCATCAAAGGGGTGGGGCCCGACACGGTTCGCCGACGAGGAGCGGCCATCCTGGCGGCCGTGGCTCGGGGTTTGGCGCTTCCGGAAGAAGATCTTCCCAAACCGTCACGACCACCGAAGCGCGTCCGGCAGCCAGAGATCGAGGCCCGGATCGCCAGGCTGAAGACGGCCAGGGGTGCGGTGACCAAGCGCATCGGTCTCCCCCCGGGAGTGATCTTTCCGAACAGTCTGCTCGAAGCCGTAGCGAAATCGGGGCCCAGAAACCTCACGGCCCTCGCAGGGGTGGATGGCGTCCGGACCTGGCAGGTCGAGACTTTCGGCGTAGATCTTCTGGAGGCGATGAACGGAAGCTAGGTGTCCCGGGGGACAGGTCGAGCCTGGGCTAGAATCCCATGAAGGTTTTAACGCGTGGATCCATTTTCTCCGGTGTCCAGAACGGCTCCCACACCAACTCGATTTCAGCAGACGTCACACCCTCCAGGGCCTCGATGACGGTCTTGGCGTCCCCCATGATCTCGGCTCCGGCTGGACATCCGGGGGACGTGAGAGTCATTCGCACATGAACCTTGCCCTCGGGTTCCACGACCACATCATACACCAAGCCGATATCCATGATGTTGAGCCCGAGTTCGGGATCCTTCACCTGGCGCAGGGCTTTACGAACGACGTCGGGGGTCAGCATTGGCGATCCCTCCTTTCCACCTGCAAGCTAACCTCACGGCTGAGTCTTGATCGTGCCCGGTGGCAGCGAGTAGATCAACTCGAGCGTGCGACGGTCGCGATCGGACAGCCGGGGGACTAATGGGGAGGGGTACATGATATCCCCGAACCGCTCGGAGTGGAGCAGGCCAAGAACGTGTCCGATCTCGTGCAGGGCGGTGGTGGCGAGAGCCTTTTGGTCGAGCCGGACGCCTTCGGGGTCACGGAGTGAAAGCGTGACCAAGGCATGTTGAATGACGCCATCGGAATTGAATTGAAGGTCGGTCTGACCGGTCCGTCGCTCGTCGGTGTCGAACCGCTCGATCCACCGAACCTCGACGTTCGGCGCGGTGGCATTTTCGACGAACGCAAACCGAATCCCCGCCCGCAGTTGCTGCCAGGTCGCGAACCCGTTCCTGATCGGACGTTCATCAACCCGCTCGGCGAGGAAGAAACTATCCCGCACCATCGCGACGGTAATGGGCTGACCTGGCTGAGGAGCCCATCGCCGCAGGAGCGAGTCTTGGTCGGCAAGGAGGGAGTCGAAGTAGACGGCTGTCCCCGCCCTGGTGATGCGGCGTTGGGCTTCGAGCCTCACCATCAGATCGAGTGTGGGTGTTGTGGTTGGAGGTTGCGCGAGAATGACCGGTCGCACACGGGGGCGGGCCGGGGGAGGCGGAGGGGCCTGGAGCGATTCTGTAGGCGAGCCCTCAGCCGAGAGGGTCGTCGCCTCCAGCATGCCGTCCCGAGTCCCCGTGGCGAACCGACTCACCACCACGAGGCCGATCAAGATCAGGACGACGGCGAGCAGAACCGCGGTCCCCCCCCATGCGTGCCGCTGTCCGGGGCGGTGATCCCGGCCGGGACGGCCACGGGAGGAGGATCTCGTCTTTGGTCGTAGCTGGCGCGGTGTGGGACGTGGGTCTAACATTTCGGCCTGCCAATCAGGAGCGTTGTGTCGTCGCGAAGAAAGATAGGACCTAGTTGCTGCTGAGCACGTTCGCCCGAGTCCTCGTCCGGTGGCGATGGCCAGTCATCGGCGTGTGGCTCGTCATCGCTGTCGTAGCCCTGGTGCGGGCACCTGGAACCGTCGAGCATCTCGATCTCCGTGGGGGAAGCAACCGCCCCACCGAGGCACGCATTGCCGATGCCATCCTGCACGACGAGTTTCCCAGGGCTTTTGGCGAATATCTGGCCGTCCTCGTGCACGGGCCAAGTTCGTTCACCACAGGGCGGCCCCGAGAGGCCCTGGACTCCCTCCTCGCCACCGCCGAGAATCTCCCGTATATCCGGGCGGTCGTCTCTTACCCATCGACCGGGGACACCCTGTTCCTCAGCACCGACCAGCGGACCACGTTCTTCCTCGCGGCTCTCGATGCCCCGGGTGAGGATGCGGGAAACTCCGTTGGACCGTTCCGCGCAGCCCTCAGTGACGCAATATCCCGTCAGCCCGCGCGGGATGCCTACACCATCGAAGTGACGGGGCGAGCCCCCCTCGAACTGGATATCAGGTCGGTGAGTGCCGAAGACAGCAAGCGACTCGAGGCCTGGGTTCTCCCCATAACCCTCGTGATCCTGGTGCTTGCCTTCGGTGCGCTGGTCGCCGCCGTGCTGCCCCTCGTGGTCGGCGTGCTCGCAATCGCGCTCTCGCTCACCGTGATCGGTCTCCTGGCCCGGGTGACGCCGATGTCGGTGTTCGTCTTGAACCTCACCAGTATGGTCGGTCTTGGCGTGGGGATCGATTACTCGCTGCTGATGGTGACTCGGTTTCGGGAGGAGCTCAATCGCGGGCTCCGGAGTCGCGAAGCCGCCGAGCGGGCACTCGTCACCGCTGGTTCGGCTGTAGTCACCTCGGGGTTGACGGTCGTCGTCGGCTTCGCGGCACTTCTCTTCACCCCCAGCGTCGACACGCGGAGTCTGGGCATCGGCGGCCTCGTTGTCGTGGCGGTGTCCGTGCTGCTCTGTATCACACTCCTCCCCGCCCTGCTGGCGGCCATTGGCCGATCGATTGATCGACCCCGGTGGATCGCGCGGCGTCTCACATGGTACCACGCCCCCCAGGTCTGGGAGCGGTGGGCACGCACTCTCATCCGACACCCGTGGCGTGCCCTCCTGATGGGGTCCATTGCCATCGCCATTCTCAGCATCCCCCTGGGTCGCATCCGCGTGGGCCTGCCGGCACATCACTGGTGGCCCAACCAGACCGAAGCCGGAGCGGGGGTCGAGACCCTCACCAACATGGGTCGCGGAGGCTACCTCTTTCCGATGCGGGTCGTGGTGGAGCTACCCGAAGGGGAGCGCGCGACCCGTGCGATCAGGCTCCGTGGACTACGGGCGTTGGGAGACTCGATGCGAGCCGATCCTCGTGTCCAGGAGGTGCGGAGCATCGTCGACCTGAGTCCGGGAACGTCCATCCTCGGGTACTCCTTTCTCTACAGTGATCTCGACTCGGCCCGGGTGGACTACCCCGCATTGGACGCCTTCCTGAGCCCCGACGCACGGTACACGTTGGTCGATGTGATCCTGTCCGACACGACGTCGCTCACCACCTCGATGGAGTTTGTTCGGGAGACGCGGGTGATGATCGGTTCGGGCGCCATCACGCAACTCGAGGATGCACGGGTGTTGGTCGGGGGGTATGTGGCCACTGGGGTGGATTTCCAGGACGACCTGTTATCCCGGTTCCCCCAGATGGTCGCCATCATTCTCACCGTGACGGCCATCATGCTTGCGATTGCCTTCCGGTCCGTCCTGGTACCGATCAAGGCGGTGATCATGAACTCGCTTTCGGTCATGGCGACGTTCGGTATCATCGTGTTGGTGTTCCAGGAGGGGGTCGGCGGAAGCGTATTTGGCATCACCCAACCCACCGAGGCGATCTTCGTCGCCGTGCCCGTCCTGGTGTTCGCCATCGTCTTTGGCCTCAGTATGGACTATGAAGTCTTCCTGCTCAGTCGGATGAAGGAGGCCTTTGACCGGACCGGGAAGAACACCGTAGCCACCACCGAGGGCCTGGGAGCCACGGCGACCGTCATTACTTCCGCCGCGCTCATCATGATCACGGCTTTCGGTGCGTTTGCGTTTGCGAGGGTGTTGGTGATGCAGTTTCTCGGGTTTGGACTCGCCGTTGCGGTTCTACTCGATGCGACGCTGATCCGGATGATCCTGGTTCCCGCCTTCATGCACTTGGCCGGCCGGTGGAACTGGTGGCCCGGCGGCCGCCGAGGCTAGCCTTTCGCCTCCAACCAGTTCGGTCCGACCCCCACATCCACAACCAGCGGTACGCGGAGGTTCGCGGCGCCTTCGAGATGCTGGCGCACCAGGGCTACAACCGCGTCGGTTTCCCCAGGTGGAGCCTCGAGGACCAGTTCATCGTGAACCTGGAGGAGGAGTTGGGCCTCGTGCCCTTGCTGCCCGAGCGCGTCGTGAATCCGGATCATGGCAACCTTGATGAGGTCGGCGGCCGACCCCTGCAACGGTGAGTTTTGAGCAAGGCGCTCGCCGAAGGCACGTACGTTGAAGTTGCGGTCTTTGATTTCCGGAACAAAACGACGGCGGTGAAACAAGGTCTCGACCCACCCTTGGGTCCTGGCCAGTTCCACCTGCCCGTCGAGCCATTCCCTGACGCCCGCAAACCGTTCGAAATAGTCCGCGATGAACGCCTTCGCCTCGTCCTGGGAGATGCCGAGTTGCCTGGCCAGCGCGAAGGCGCCCTGACCGTAAATCGTGGCAAAGTTGATGGTCTTCGCCTGGGCCCGCATCTCCGGCGTCACCTGCTCGGACGGCACATCAAAGATGATGGCCGCCGTCTGTCGGTGGATGTCCTCGCCCCGGCTGAATGCATCGACGAACGCCGGATCACCCGAGAAGTGTGCGAGCAGACGTAACTCGATTTGCGAGTAGTCTGCCACGACGAACAGCCAGCCCTCTCTCGGGACGAAGCCCCTCCGTATGGCCTCCCCACGTGGGGTCCGGATCGGGATGTTCTGGAGATTGGGATCGGAAGACGAGAGCCTGCCGGTCGCGGCTCCGGTCTGGTTGAACGAGGTGTGAATCCGCCCGGTTCGCTGACTCACGCGTCTCGGCAGCACCTCTACGTAGGTGGATTGAAGTTTCTGCAGTTCCCGGTGTTCGAGGATCAGCCTGGGCACCTCGTGCCCCATGCCAGCGAGTTGCTCCAGGACCTCCGCGTCCGTCGATGCGCCGGTCTTGGTCTTCTTCAGCGTGGGCAACTGGAGTTTCTCAAACAACACCGTCGCCATCTGTTTGGGGCTGTTGAGATTGAACTCCACCCCGGCTTCGGTGGCGATGGCGATCTCAAGGGCTTCGAGGTCGCGTGCGAGGGCCTGCCCCAAGGACAAGAACAGCGCCTGGTCGATGGCAATCCCTGCCCATTCCATGTCCGACAACACCGGAATCAGTGGGCGTTCGATCTCGCGATAGAGACGTTGGAGTCCGGGTTCCTGGAGGGTCGGCCGGAGGAGGTCGTGGAGCGCGTGAATCCCATCCATTTCTTGCGCACACAGGAGAACGACCTCCTCCATTCCCACTACTTCAGGCGCTCGCGCCGACTTGCCGCGACCGAGCAATGCCTCATGACCGGGAATCTGGCGCCCGAGATGCTCGAGTGAGAGTGCGGGGAGTGCATAGGTCCGACGCCCGGGGTCGGTCAAGAAGCTGGCGAGCATGACATCCACACCCAGGCCATTGAGTTCGACCCCCGCACCGCGGAGCGCTTCAAGCTCCGCCTTCAGGTCATGACCGTGCTTCGGGAGGTTCGCGTCGCCCAACAACTCCCTCAGTGGCGCCAAGCCCTCTTGGGCAAACGGCGGAAGGTTGGGGGGTGGGTCACCTCCGGCGAGTGGACCATCCGGGGGTTCATGGGCAAAAGGGAAGTACCACACCGAGGACGGCGCAGCGGAGAGCGCCAACCCAACCAGCCGCCAGTCCCTTGGCTCGGGACCGGTCACCCACGATCGCACCACGACCTGTCCGGCGTCGCGAAGGTGTCGGACGGCGCGCCGGACCTCCTCCAAGGTCGTGACCACGTGGACGTGCGGCGCCGAGGGTTCGGGGGCTTCGAGGCCACCTTCCTCTACGTCACCCGCGGGGGCGGTTTCCTGCCCGGTGCCTAGAACGGTCGTCAGCGCGTCGGTCTCCAGCACCCTGCTGATGAGGGAATGAAACTCCAGGCGCGTCAGGACCGAGATCAGCGCGTCACGGTCCGCAGCCTGAACTTTCACATCCTCAAGGTCCAGGGTAACCGGCACATCGCACTGAATGGTCACGAGTTCCCGAGAGAGCCGGGCCTCATCCGCATGTGCCAGGAGCCCTTCGCGCGCGCGCTTCGATGACACCTCGGAGGCGCGAGCCAACAAGGAATCAAGATCACCGAATTCCGTGAGGAGCTTCCTTGCCCCCTTGTCCCCAATCCCTTTGACTCCTGGGACGTTGTCCGAGCTGTCTCCCACCAGCGCCAGATAGTCCACCACCCGCTCGGGGGCGACTCCGAGGCGTTCAGACGCGTTCGACGCATCCACCCAGTGCTCCTCGACTCCCGCGGGCCCTCCTCGCCCCGGGTTGAGCAGCATCACGCCCGGCCGTACCAATTGGCAGAAATCCTTGTCGCCGGAAACGATGACCGCCTCGATCCCCTGCCCTGCCGCCTGCATCGCCATTGTACCGATCACATCGTCGGCCTCATAACCGGCTACCTCGATCACTGGAACACGAAATGCCGTCAGGAGATCACGGACGTGTTCGAGGGCGAGATCGAAATCGGCCTGCATCGCTTCGTCGAGTTTCTCGCGGGTCGACTTGTAGTCCGGGTAGCGCTCGGTACGACCGGAGTCACCAGCATCGTTGACCCACGCGATGAACTCGGGGTGGTGCTGAGCGCGCAGGCGGAGAAGGAAGTTGGCGACCCCCCAGGCGGCCGACGTGTTTTCTCCCCGCGTCGTCCTCAGGGGGCGGCTGATGAGGGCGTAAAACGCCCGGTACAGAATCGCGTAACCATCGAGGAGGAAGAGCCGCTGCTTCGCGGTGCTTGGCATCGGCTCCGAGTCGATCAGTCGGGTGTGTTCTGGCGTTGTTGCGCGAGGACACGTACCCGGGCGAACTCCGCCCGCGACGCGGGGGTCAACCTCAACCGCGAGAACCCGATATTTCCCTCGAACAGGAGCTGGGTCCCGTAGGTGTTGTACTCCCAGAGGACGTATCGTTGGTCGTTGCCCGGAGGTGTTTCCTGAATCAGGTCGGGTTCCCCGAGTGTGATATAGACCTCACCGCGGTCGGTGCGCCATCCTCCCGTCGCGCCCCCCTCATCACGGAATCGCTGGTTCGCGATCGCAATGCGCGTGAAGTAGCGGTCCAGTGCTTCGTTGTCGGCCGTGCTCGGATTGGGATCGGTTTCTTTCCAAAACACTCTCCACAGCGCGGGTCGTTCTTCCGGGGCGGCCCTCCGCAGAGCGTCCAGGCGGTCGTCCTGTCCGAAATAGCGGAGGAGGCTGAAGAGGTTGTCGTAGTTGGTGAGAGCCCACGACCGCGAAAAGGAGACCAGCGCTGTCAAACGCTTCGTGGAGTCCCCGGGGTCACCAACCTGAAGCACCAAACGGCCTAACGCAGGGGTTTCGGCCGGCAGGTGGAACAGATGTCCTTCGACCGCCATCCCGCCCTTGAAGGAGAGAGCCAGGGTATGCGACTCGTTTCCGAATTCATCGGTCGTCCTAAACGGCACCTCGGTCTGTCCCCCGAACCCGTACCCCTCGACGTAGACGGAGAGCGAATCATCGCCGTGTGCCACCATTCCGCGGGGGTTGAGCAGGATCTGTGGCTCGGCCCATATGTTCTTTCGCGGGGTCGCCTGGTAGACCAGAATGGGTGCGGTGGTCGAGCCAACGCCGAGACGCGGAACCCGAACCGTGGACTCGGTCTGGCTGAATGAAGCCGAACCGGGGTCACGGACCGTCACCGTGACACGGTACACATCGGGTTCAAGGAGAAAGCCCTGCTGGAACACGACGGATTCGTCCGACCGCTGGGTTTCCTGAAACGTGGCGACGCTCACGACTTCGTTTCGAGCGTAGAACACCGGGAGTTGATCCGGACGGTGGAACGCCATTTCGACTCGATACCGTGCGACGAAATCCCTCCCGGAACGCTGAAAGGCCAAGGTCCGGTTGTCGAGCGAGATCCCCATGAGCGTGAGTGTGGAGTCCCCGCGGCCGGCAAGGAATGCCAGTTGGCCGACGAAGGAGATCGGTGGCCCGGCGGCGATTCGTCCAATGCGTTGATAGAGGCCGGTCAGGTTGAAGAGCTCGTTGAGGGTCTCTTCGGCCGTTCCGGGCTGACCGGCGGCAAGTTCGTTACGCGGGGGTCCCGCCGCACATCCTGCGAAGACAACGGTGGCCGCGAGCGCCCCCAAGAGGGCGCGATGACGTTGGACGAGGTGGTGTGACAAAACGGACATTATGGTCCCCGCAAGTTCAGAGCGTTATGGTTGCCCGGGAGACGATCCGCCAAGCAGGGAGGGACACGCGACACGCCGCTTGCCGCATCGCCTACGGCGCGTGTAGCTTCTCCGAACTCCAATGGGCCAAGATAATCTGATCGGAACGACCGTGGCTGGCTACCGCCTCCTGAAACACGCGGGGGAGGGTGGAACCGCGCTCGTCTACAAGGCTGAGCACCCCGAACGCGGCCCGGTGGCCATCAAGATCCTGCGCGGCAAGCAGGCCGAAGACCCCGTCGCCGTCCAGCGCTTTCTGAAGGAAGGGGACTTCGGGGTAAAGGCCGCTCACCCGAACATCATCAAGACCTTCGATTTCGGTGAGGAGAACGGCCTCTACTACATCGCCCTCGAATGGGCGGATGGTGAGCCCCTGGCCAATTTCATGGCGGCGGCGGGGAAGGTCGCCCCAACGCTCGTGGCGCGAATCATCAATCAATTGGGCGAGGCCCTCACTGCCGCCCACAGGGCGGGGATCATCCATCGGGACCTCAAGCCCGCGAATATCATGTATGACCCGGCCACACAGACCGCCCGGCTGCTCGATTTCGGCATCGCCCGAGACACCGAGGACGCCCCGGAAGCGAGGCTCACCCGTGCGGGATTCTTTGTGGGGACCCTCCAGTATGTCGCGCCCGAGGCGTTGAGTGGTGAGCTCGTCAGCGAACAGGCCGACGTTTACAGCCTTGCGACCATCGCATACCACCTCCTCACTGGGAAACTCCCTTTCTCGGGGCGCAACCCGCGTGAGTTGTTCCAACAACTACTAAGCCAGGATCCGATCCCCCTCGAGGAAGCTGCCGAGAACACGCGCTTCAGTCCCGCCCTCACAGCGGCCGTGATGAAAGGCCTGGAAAGAGACATCGGGAAGCGGTGGAAGACGGTTGACGATTTCGCGATGGCCGTATCCGAGGCGGCCTCGGGGGGTGGGGGCTCCTCCGAACCCAAAGGGGGGCTATTCTCGCGGCTGCTCGGACGCAAGAAGTAAGGGCCGAGGTGGGGGAGCGTCCGGACCTCATCCGACTCCTCCAGAGGCGCTCGGTCTCCCACGGTGAGTTCCTGCTGGCTTCAGGGAAACGATCAACCTACTACATCGATGCCCGCCGCACGACCATGTCCGCCGAGGGCCAGTTCGTGATTGGCCGCGCCGGCTTGAACGCCATCCGTGCCGCGGGCTGGGCCCCCGCGTCCGTCGGGGGGCTCACCATGGGTGCCGATCCTGTGGCCTACGCCATCGCCCGAGCCAGTATCGATTCTCCCCCCACCGTCGACGCCTTCAGTGTACGTAAGGATCCGAAATCTCATGGAACGGGCCGCCGGATCGAGGGAGTATTCGAGCCGCACACCCCCGTCGTAGTCATCGAGGATGTGATTACGACAGGGGGGTCAGCTCTCCGGGCTGCGGAGGCGCTTCGAGAGGAGGGGGCGACGATTCTCGGCGTCCTCGCCGTGGTTGATCGTGAAGAGGGGGGGCGAGAAGCCTTGGAGAAGCTAGGATATCACGTTGTTGTCTTAACTACTACTACGGAACTCCTCCACGTGGTGAGCTGACGGTCAAACCACATCCTGCCTCGAGATAAACTCCGCCTCCGGGCCGATCGGCCGAAACCCTTGCCACGCATTGACATACGGATCCACAAAGAGCCGAAGGAATCGATCCAACGCTATTGGGAATGGGAACCGTTGCCGAAACTCCGAACAGGTGATACCAAGAGCCGAGCGAACATGTCGACCGAAGCTCTGGGGTGATGAGCATTCGAGTCGATACGCCACATCCGCGATCGACAGGCCACCGTTCTCAAACAACTGCGCGGCGAACAGCAGTCGGATACCGGCGAGGTAGCGCTTCGCTGATGGCAGCCTCGCACGAGTGAACCTGGACATCAGAGTGCTCGGGCACACCCCGAAGACCTTGGCGAGCCCACGGACCGTGGGGGTTGTGGGAGCCAAACGGACCGTGGCCTCCAGGAAGATCCGAGCATCCCGGTGTATCTCTGGTAGCCTCTCGATCAGGGGTCCTAGAATCCTGGCAGACTGTCGTGTCGTGGGTTGCGACACCAGGTGCCGGAGGCGGCCCCACCCCGTGGGGACGGTAACGTCGACAACATCCCTCACGCCCGAGGCTCCCAGCCGGAGGAGGGCGGCGGGGGTCTCAGCATCGTGCCGACTGACGAGAGCGACGGCCGGGAGCCCGGGGAATGACTGGACCAGTCTGCTCACCGCAGCGCTTGCAGTTCGATCGCAACGGTGCACTGAGACGAGCACCGCATCGACCGGTCGCTCGCGAACCACCGCCATGGCCTCGCCAACGGATTCCCGATGGACCAGATTGAAACACCCACTCCCCGCCGCCTCGACCCGCGAACGCTCGGCGGGCTCGAGTACGGCCGCGACCGTGGTCTGGGACTGTTCGGAATACCGGTCCATCGCCTCGCCTTCCGTGTAACTCAGGACGGGGGACGATACTCGCCGTGTCTCAACCGGGGATAAATTCGGAACGTCGGCAAAAGAGGATAGAGGGGTCCTCGTGCAACCCAAAGGCCCCCCTGGTCGTCTATAGTAGATATAGGCCATGAGCCCGGATCCCCAGCTTCTCGGACAGGGGAGCGGGAGACGTGTCTCTAAACCATTTAGTGACAACGCTTTGAGGTGTTCTTGGTGAGCAGTTCCACGAATGACCTTGCCACCATGCTCCAAAACGCGCTCGGGGAGCAGTACCGGATCGAGCGCGAAATTGGCCGTGGGGGCATGGGCGTGGTCTATTTGGCCACCGACCTCGCCCTGGAGCGAACCGTCGCGGTCAAAGTCATCAGCCCCGAGCTAGCCCTCCACCAGGCCCTGGCCGATCGTTTCATCGCGGAAGCGCGTCTCATCGCCCGCGTCCGGCATCCCAATATCCTCTCCGTGTACACTGCTGGTGCCACCCAGGGCCTCCTCTATTACGTGATGGACTACGTCGAAGGCCGGAGCCTTCGCGAACTCCTCCAGCGCGAGGGGCGACTGGACCCGGCCCTCGCCATGAGCCTCTCCGCCGATATCGCCGCTGCCCTTGATGCCGCCGCCCGGGCCGGGGTGGTCCACCGCGACATCAAGCCCGAGAACATTCTCATCGAAGAGACCGCGGGTGGTTACCGCGCCCTTCTCGCGGACTTCGGGATAGCGTTCGCCATGTGGAGTGAGGGGAATGGCACCGGTCCAGGAATCGCGATGGGCACCCCGGCCTACATGAGCCCCGAACAGGCGGCGGGGGAAGGCGTTGATGCCCGGAGTGATATCTATTCCTTGGGGGTGGTCACCTTCGAGATGCTGGCAGGGCGTCCTCCGTTCGATGGACCACGCCGCACGGTGATCTCACAACAGATCGTGGACCCTCCGCCCGACCTGATCACCCTCCGTCCCGACACGCCCCAGCATCTGGTCTCCGCGGTATCGCGTGCCCTGGAGAAGGTACCCGACGCCCGATGGCAGAGCGGCCATGATTTCCAGAAGGCCCTCATGGGTCAGCTCGGCCCGGGAACCACAAAAGCCCCCGCCCGGAAGAGGAAACGGGCGTGGGTCTTGGCGGCGGCGATCATTGTGGCGTTCGCTGCGGCGGGGTGGGCCACGCTTCGACCGGAAGGTCCCCCCAGCGGTGTGAATCCCAGGCACTCCTTCCTCGTCCTGCCGTTCGGCAATCTCCGGAACGACACGCACTTTTCCTGGCTCGCCTCGGGTAGTGTCAGCATGCTCGACCTCGCCCTCGGCCAATGGCGGGAACTCACTGTGATCGGGCAGGAGCGTGTGCACGACATGCTCGTGGCCGAGGGCCTCGAAGCAGGGAGCCCCATTGGCCTCGACATGGCCCGTCGGCTGGCCCGCGAGGCAGGGGTGTGGACCGTGGTCCTTGGCGAATTTGAGCGAACGCGAGATTCGTTGCATCTCGTCGCCAGGGCGTTCGATGTTCAGACCGGGGCTCGCCTCGAGACGGCAGAGGCGTGGGGTCACCTCGGTGATGACGCCCGGGTTCTCTTCGACGACCTGGCCGCCAGGCTCCTCGAACTGTCAGGGGCGCCTGACGGGCAACGGACGAATCTCGCCCGCGTGACCAGTTCATCGTTGGAAGCCTACCGAGCCTACCTCCGAGGACTCGATCGCCTGAACCGCTGGGATCTCGGCGAGGCGGAAGAGTATTTCAGCGAGGCCACCACCATCGACAGCTCGTTCAGCCTCGCATTCTTCCGTCTGGCGGTCACACGGGGGTGGCGCTCGACTGCCCGGGACTCTCTCTCTGCTCGCTATCTCGCCGAAGCGACTCGCTTCAGTGAACGACTGCCGCTTCGCGAGCAACAGATGATCGGCGCATACCGGGCGTTGTTCCAGGGGGAGTACCCGGAGGCGCGGAACCTCTACCAGGAGGTGCTCACTCGCGATTCGGCCGACGCCGAAGCTTGGTACGGCCTGGGTGACGCCTGGTTCCACGACCTTACACCCCAAGATCGTGCCGCGGCCATGACCGCGTCTCTCGCTGCGTTCCGCAAGGCTCTGTCGCTGGATCCACACTTCGGCCTCGCCTACGAGCACGTCACCGCGATGCTCAACCAGTCCGCCCAGGCCAGGTCGCCGCTCGCGCTCATGCCGGGTGGCCGGTTCGTGCGGCGTTTCACACCCGGGGGCAACGACGCGATATCCAGCCCGACGCAGCAGCAGGCGATCACGAGGGCCCAGACCGAGGCCATCGAGACGGCGCGTGCTTGGACCGAATACCAACCCGAGACTGTCCGCGCCCACCGTGCGCTACTCGAGGCCTATCTCGCCACGGGTGATCCCCAAAGTGCATTGGGTGTCGTTGGAGGCATCGGCAACTTGCTGTCTGAGGAGATGCGCCCGCTGGCAGGCTTCCTGGAGGCCCGGGTCCGTCTCGTCCTCGGTGATGCGTCGACCGCCGCCGGGGTGCTCCGGGATGCCTTGAGCCGTTTCGATCCCCTGGCAGTGAGCGGGACGGACCTCGAACAGCAGGTCGTGTTCGATGTCCTGTCGGGGACAAACGTATTTGCCTACGTCGGTGATCTCACGAGCGCCGAAACGGTTATCCGTGTGGCCGATCAACTCCGTCGCAGGGCCCTGCCGCCCGGGACGATCGTGGACGCCTATGGGGATGATCGGGTGTGGGCGGATGCGCACCTCTCGTCCCTTCACAGTTCCGCCGGGACGCCTTCCTACGAACTCCGCGAGTTGTGGCGCCGGGTTTCCCGGGTGGCAAGAGGGGCCCTTCCGGCCGAGCGACCGATCTTGGCGTGGGCCGGCGCCTCCGCCGCACAGGGGTTGCTGCTTGGTGAGTCGGCGGACCCGACCGCCATCGACCAGCTGCGCGATCTCACCGGGGTTCCGCCGAGATCGGAACTTCGCGCCCTGGTGGCTGCCGTCACTGGCGATTCTGCGGCGGCCCGGGCGGCGCTCGTGGAGGGTGAAAAGGAGGGCAAGTACTTGGCGGACGAGCCTCACCTCAATCAATCCGCTGCCTTCGCCATGGGCGACCCCCGACCGATCACCGCCGAAGTGCATTTCCTTCTCGGGGACTACCTCAAGGCGGTCGATCTGCTCGAATCGTTCCAACCCGAGCGTCTTGGTACCCGCGGGTTCGATTCCCGCTGGGGTTTGTTGGCCCGTGTACGCTTGCTTCGCGGCCTGGCCTACGAGAAGCTTGGACGGACCTCCGACGCCAGCCGCGAATTCAACGATATCGTGGCGCAGTGGGATGGAGCCGATGAACGGCTGATGCCCGTCGTGGAACAGGCCCGTGCGGGGCTCTCCCGCATCCGAGGCGCCACGGGATAGGTCGGGACCCGATCGTCGATTACGTTTCCAAGGGGTCGGGCGGGATGGTCGCGGGAGAACTTCGGTTCACCCGAGGAAAGTCCGAGCTCCATCGGGTAGGCTGCCAGGTAACGCCTGGGCGCCGCGAGGCGACGGAACAGGGCCACAGAAAAGACACCGCCTCCACCCAATGGGTGTGGGGTAAGGGTGAAATGGTGGGGTAAGAGCCCACCGCATCACTGGCAACAGCGATGGCGAGGCAACCCCCAGTCGGAGCAAGGCCAAATAAGCGACGAGGTGTGACCCACACCGTCCCCCACCGGCAACGGTGTAGTCGCGGGTAGGCCGCTCGAGGCGTCCGGCGACGGACGTCCCAGAGAGATGACCATCTCCCTCACGGGGGAAACAGAACTCGGCTTACGGCCCGGCCCACCCCCCGGACATGCCTTTGGCGTCCCGGGGGGCGTTTGTTTTTGACACCCACACTCGAGGTTCCCATGCTCTTCGCATCGTTGGTCTTCGCCACGGCCTTGACCGGCGCACCGGGCGATCCGGCCCCCGCACCGACTCGCTATCGCATAGAACAACAGATCGAAAGCCAGGTAGACCTCTCAGCGTTCGGGCAGGGCGAGCAAGTCCAGACCCAGAACTTCACCTGGTTCACCACCGTCGCGCTCTCCGACAGTGCTGGTGGGCGGGCACTGCACGTCATTCTGGATTCCGTTCAGGCGGATCTCGGTATTGCCCAGGTCTTGGCGGCGAGCTATGACAGCGTCCGAGGAACCGTGTACCATGGGTATCTCGATGACTGGGGCCGGCTTCAGTCGTTCACCACCACATCCAACGGGGGACTCTTCCAGGGACTCTTCGAGGCACAGGTGAAGGGGCTCTTCCCACGCATCAAGCCGAATGCGCGCGAAGGGGAAAGTTGGACCGATACCCTGTCGATCGAGACCGACACACCTCAGGGCACGATGAACGCGGTGACAATCACTGCGTTTCAACTCGGCGGCTTCGAGATGCAGGCAGGGGTTCAGACCACCCGGATTGATGCTTCGTTCACGGCGACGACGCGGGGGACGTTGCAGACACCCGCCGGACCTGCGGACCTCGAGGGGCAGGGGAGTGGCACAGGGCGCTACTACCTCACGGTGGATGGTCAGCTCGTGAAGTCGGCGTCTTCCCTGACGGGTGATGCGCTCATGACTGGGGGGTTTGCACCGGTCCCGATCCCGATCAGGACGACCACTTCCACCACGGTCACCCGTATCGAATAGCGGTAGCGTGTCGCGACCCCTCGTCCGGCGGAGTGCACGGTTGGGGTTCTATGGAGCCTCGGTCTTCGCCGTCTGGCTTCTGGCCGTCTGGCCACCACCCTCTTGGTACCGGGCACACGCGCCGCGCCGCACAGCATTCATGGCGATGCGAGCTCGGGAGGCGATCGCCTCCTCCGCTCACACCACCCACCAGTACCTTCCCGTCTCGCTCGACGAGATTGCCCCCTCGCTCCAGCAAGCGGTCATTGTCGCGGAAGACAGGCGGTTCTTCGAGCACGGTGGGGTGGATTATCAGGCCGTACGGGAGGCGATCGGGTATCGGCGAAGCGAATTCTCCTGGGGCAACCCAGGTGATCGAGCCGCGCTGTGGTCGGCACTCACCTCGCTCTGGGGCCGACGCCATGAGGTGAGGGGGGCGAGCACAATCACCCAACAACTCGCGAAGAACCTCTATCTGTCGCCGTCCCGCAATCCCTTGCGCAAGGTCAAGGAGGCGGCAACCGCATATCGACTCGAGGCCGTCCTGAGCAAGCATCGGATCCTGGAGTTGTACTTGACGGTGGTGGAGTTGGGGCCGGGTGTCTGGGGAGTGGGTGCCGCCAGTCATCACTATTTCGGCAAACCCCCGAGTCGGCTTACCGCTGGTGAGGCGGCTCTCCTCGCAGCCACACTACCCTCACCGCTCTCTGCCAACCCGGCCGATCATCCGGAGCGGATTCGCTGGAGGCGGGACATGATTCTCCGCCGCGCTCTGGGATACCCGGTGGCCATTCCGCCGCAGGATGAAAAATGAGACGCGGCCGACACATGATGCCGGCCGCGTTCTCTCGTTCCCCCGTCAGGATATCAGTCTACAAGGCGTAGGGGCATCACCAACGTGAGATAACTGGCTGGGTCATCCCAACCCACCGGCTCACAGGTCGCGGCCCGCTCAGGGGCTTTGAAGGTCATGCGCACTTCTTCCGTCGGTGTGTACTTGAGGATCTCGAGCATGTACGCGGCGTTGAACCCAATCTCCAGAGGATCACCTTCGTAAGTCACCGCGAGTTCTTCCTGGGCCTCTCCGAGATCGGGTGTCTGAACGGAGAGTTTGCAGGTCCCCGCAGTGAAGGCCATGCGAATCCGATGCGTCTGGTCGCTGGCCACCGTACTCATGCGGCGCAACGCAGAACTCAGGGCCTGGCGGTCGGCGGTAACGACCTTGTCATTTTCCCGCGGGATGACCTGCTCGTAGTTGGGGTACGGTCCCTCGATCAAGCGGGTGAAAATTTGCGTCCGCTCGGATCGGAAGCCCAGGTGGTTCTCACTCTGCGCGATTTCGATGTCGTCCTCGGACCCGAAGAGCCGCCGAATCTGATCGAGCGCCTTGGGGGGAACGATGAGATCCGCTGTTGCACCCGAACTCGAGGTGATGGGAACATCCATCTTCGCCAGCCGATGTCCATTGGTCGCTACCATCCGCATACGATCCGGTCGGAGTTCCCACAGGACTCCATTCAGGATCGGGCGGCTCTCTTCGACACTTGCGGCAAAGGCCACGTGCCCGATGAGTTTCTGCAGTTCCGCCGACTGGACCTTCCAGGCATCCGTGAAGGAGACGGCTGGAAAGGCGGGGAACTCGTCCCGCTGTAGGCCCAGCAGCTTGAACTTGGATCGGCCGGACTCGAGGGACACCCGTTGTTCACCCGAACCGGCGAAGCGGATCCCCCCGGTGGGAAGTTCCCGGACGATTTCCACGAGTTTCTTGGCCGGGAGCGTGATGGCTCCCTCCTCCTCCACACTCGCCGCCACCGACGTCGTCACGGCGATATCCAGGTCCGTGCCCGAGAGACGGAGCCCTTGACCAGTCGCTTCCACCAGGATGTTGGAGAGAACCGGAAGGGTCGTCTTGGTCGGGACTGCAGCAGCGACCGCGACAAGTCCTTCTTGGAGGTTTTCACGCGTGATCGTGAACTTCATTCCGGTACCGACGGTGTGGGGAGGAGTTCTGTAACTATCATATTAAAAGATACTAGTAGTCGTAGTAGAGTACCGGGAAATGTGGACCCGGTGCGGAAGTCTCACGGAGAGAATGACTCCGGCCCCCTGACTTCATGTGAAACTCCTGTTGGCGTTCTGGATACTGGTAGCCGAATGTGGTCAGGCGCTTTCCTTTCCCCATCGCTCCACACGACATATGCGCCGCGGCGACTACCGTGCGAACAACTCCTGTTTCGCCGCCTCGACCCGCTCCCGGAATACCCGGTCTCGTTGTAACTGCTTCATCACCTTCTCGACGCTGTGGATCACGGTCGAGTGATCCCGGCCACCGAACGCCTGGCCAATTTCCACCAGCTGCATCTGCAGGAGTTCGCGCGCAAAGTACATGGCGATTTGGCGCGGCACGGTAAGACTCTTGATTCGCGCTTTCGAACGAAGGCCCTCAGGGGTGACCCCCCAGCGCCTGGCGACGACCTCCTGGACGCGATCGATCGAAGGAAGACTCTCGGGCTTCTTGGTTGCCTCGGAGGCCTCTGGGTGCAGTTTGTCGGCCAAGGCTTCGCGTGCAAGGTCTACCGACACTTCCCGGTGCCGCAGCGAGGCGTACAGGAGGAGTTTGATGATACAGCCCTCCAACTCACGGACACTGGAGCGCACGTTCTGGGCGATGAAAGCCAGCACGTCATCCGGAATGGCCATCTCGAGGTGATCCTGCTCCGCCTTCTTCCTCAGGATCGCGATCCGGTGCTCTAAATCAGGATGCCCAATGTCGGCCACCATCCCCCAGACAAAGCGGCTGACCAGCCGCTGTTCCAGCCCAGGCAACTCGTTCGGATGACGGTCAGAGGTCAGAACGATCTGCTTGCTTCCCTCGTAAAGCGCATTGAACGTATGGAAGAACTCCTCCTGTGTGGCCTCTTTCCCCTCCAGAAAATGCACGTCATCGACGAGGAAGAGATCCACGTCGTGCCGGTACCGTCGCCGGAGGTCGGGCATGGTGCGTCCGTGAATGCCTTCGATCACCTCGTTGATGAACTGCTCGGCCCCCACATAGAGGACGCGTGTCTCGGGTGTTCGAGCCAGGACCTGGTGGGCGACAGCCTGCATCAGGTGAGTCTTGCCGAGACCCGTGGCCCCGTGAATGAAGAGCGGGTTGTAGGTCTTCCCTGGGGTTTCCGCCACGGCAAACGCGGCGGCCGCGGCGAGTTCGTTCGACTTGCCGATGACGAAGGTCTCGAAGGTGTAGCGGTCGTTTAGCGGTTGTGCACTTGGATTCTCGCTGGCTACCGTCGCCCCGGCGGGAGCAGGTGGCGGGGCCACGAAGAAATCCATCTGGGGGCGTTGTTTCCGATCCTCCAAGACCCGAAACACGACTTCGGTGGGAACCTCGAGGACGGACGTCGCGAGCCGTGTGAGGAGCGGAGCGTGCTTCGATTCGTTCCACTGGACGGCGAACTCGTCCGGAGCGCCGAGCGTGAGGCAGCCACTGTCCAGACTCAGGGGCTCGGTTGGGGCAAGCCAGCTCTGAATCGTGTGGTCGGGCAGTTCTCCGCGAGCGGCGTCAAGGATCTGAGTCCACGCGTCTTTGGCGGATGGCTGCTGCATTGCAACTCGAAGTGAGATGGTGACACCAAGGGAAGGCGATTGTAGAGGTTGAATGTGGAAAAGTCAACCTTGACCTTTGCGCCCTTGAATTGCTAGCTTTGCGGCCCTTATTGGAGGATCTATGCTGCCCACCTATCGCCCACGGAACAAGCGGCGAGTTCGAAAACATGGATTCCGCGCGCGGATGGCGACGCGCTGGGGCCGTGCGATACTATCACGTCGTCGCAAGAAGGGCCGCAAGCAACTGACGGTCCGGATTCCCACCAAGCACGGGGGATCCTGACGGCCAGCGAGGGTCTTCCCCCGTCCCACAGGCTTCGGTCGGCCGCCTTGGTGCGGCGGACCCTCCGGCAGGGGAAGCGGAAACGCCTGGATCACCTGGACGTGTCTTGGATGGACAATACAGCGGGCCACCCACGGTTGGGGCTGATCGTGCCGAAGCATCGGTCCACCGCGGTGGCCCGTAATCGTTTACGACGGCGGCTGCGAGAAGTGTGGCGTCGTGACCTTCAGAATCTGCTGCCGGCTTGGGATGCGGTGGTTCGCGCCCGGCGAGAAGCGTACACGGCGAGTTTCGCCGACCTGAGAAACCAATTACTCGCATGGCAGGCAGGGATCCCGCGATGACGATGCTGGGGCTCATGGCGCCGCGACGAATCGTGGCGGTCTTGATCAGGGGCTACCAGCGGTTTGTATCCCCGATACTTCCCGCAAGCTGTCGTTTTCATCCCTCCTGCTCCCAGTACACCCTTGAAGCTGTGACCCGATACGGGGTGGTCCGAGGCGGATGGCTGGGTTTCCGTCGGCTGATTCGCTGTCACCCTTTCAACCCTGGCGGGTTCGACCCGCTTCCCTGAAACCGGACTTCCACGCGCATGGACCGTCGAGTGATTGCGGCAATCGTGTTGATGATGGCGATCGCCATGCTCCCAGCAGTGATCTTCAAGCGACCTCCCCCTCCTCCCGTGGAGGTGGACAGCGCCCTGGCGATCTCGTCGCCGCGCGTCGACACGCCGCAAACCACCAAGGCACCGACCCCGGCCGCGCTCGAGCCGGCACCTCTGGCGGAAGAAACCCCGGTCGTCGTCCCAGTCACCCCCGAGCGCGTAGTGCAAATCCACACACCACTCGCCACCTACGGGGTGAGCACCCGTGGTGGACGGTTGGTGGAGGCGACGCTCAGAGAATACCACTCCATGGTCGCGGGGGAGACGAGTGAGGCCGCCCAGATCCTACCGACCGGGAGCGACCTTCTGGGGCTTCGTCTGGTGGTCGGACCCGACACCGTGTCGCTGAGAGACTGGGACTTCACACCCTCGTCCGGCACCCTCACGATCAGCCAACCCACCCCCCTGACCCTCACGGCGCGTCAGGGACGAGTCAACGTGGCGCTGACGTATCGCTTTGAACCTGACCACTACCGTCTCGAGGTGGATGGACGCATCGAGGGCTTGGGCCCCAATGGGGGCACGCTCCTCATCGGCATGGGGCCTGGGCTGCGCAACACCGAGTCCGACTCGGCCGAACACCTCCGGGAACTCGCGGTGGTGACCAAGGCCCAAGGGACCTCGAAGACCAGCTTTGGGAAGTTCGAGGAAGATGCCCCCACCGACCTGAGCGGCCCGTTCGAGTGGGTCGCGGTCAAGTCCAAGTATTTCGTGACGGCGGTCTTCGCCCTCGACACCGTCCCCGGTGGGACAGCTGGTCGGATTGCAGGCGTTCGGGCGCGTCGATTGGGGTCCACCCGATCCCAGGCCGAAATCCAAACCAGCCTCCCGATCACGGCGGATGGCCAGATTCACTACAGCGTGTACGCTGGCCCTATGGAGTATCCGCGCCTCAAAGCTGTCGGCCATGAGTTCGACGACGTGAACCCGTATGGTTGGCCGGGGTTCCGCACCATCATCCGACCGGTGGCCGTCGCAGGTCGATGGCTGCTGGTGTTCATGCACGATCGGCTGGGCATCTCGTATGGCGTGGCGCTCATTCTGTTCGGGATCCTGATTCGCCTGGCCCTCTGGCCGCTCAATCAGAAGGCAATGCGGTCGAGCATGGCAATGCAGGCCGTGCAGCCCCTGATCAAGGACGTTCAGACGCGATTCAAGGACGACCCGCAGCGGCTCCAGCAAGAGACCTTCAAGCTGTACAAGGAGCACGGCGTCAATCCCCTCGGTGGCTGTTGGCCCATGCTCATCCCGATGCCGATCCTCCTGGCTCTCTTCTTCGTGTTCATGAACACCATCGAGTTGAGGGGCGCGCCGTTCCTTTGGCTCAATGACTTGTCCCGTCCCGATCCACTGTACATCATCCCGGTGATGATGGGTGTCTCGATGTTTGCGGTCTCCAAGATTGGTCAGATGGGAATGCCGCCGAATCCGCAGGCGAAGATGATGCTCTACGTCATGCCGGTGATGATGATGGTGTTGTTTCTCAGGTTCGCGTCGGGTCTCAATCTGTATTACGCGGTTCAGAACATCGCCAGCCTTCCGCAACAATGGCTCATCGCGAAGGAGCGGATGAAGTTGAACCCCAAGGCGCCCCCTCCGAAGGACCAGGCCAAGAAGAAGAAGAAATAGGCGCGCCATGTTGACGGACCCCATCGCTGCCCTTGCGACGCCGCCTGGCCGGGCGGCGCTCGCGGTGGTTCGGTTGAGTGGGGACGGTGCTTTTGAGGTGGCGAAGAAGGTCATTGTTGGGTTCAGGGCCAAGCCCCCCCGCACGGCACGATTGGCGGCCTTTCTCGCTGTCGACGGCACTCCCATCGACCGGGGGCTCTACCTCTCTTTCCCCGGGCCCGCGAGCTACACGGGTGAGGACATGGTCGAACTCACCTGTCACGGCGGGGTCCTCACCGCCGCGAGGCTACTCGCGGCACTCCAGGCCGCAGGGGCACGGCCCGCGGCGCCCGGGGAATTCACCAGGCGAGCCGTTCTCAACGGGAAAATGGACCTGGTCCAGGCCGAAGGGGTCGCCGACCTGGTCGACGCGACCGCCCAGATACAGGCGCGACGCGCACTCCACCAGCTCGAAGGTGGCCTCTCGTGCCGGCTCACCGCCCTCCGGGAACAACTCCTCGGTCTCCTCGCATCGTTGAGCTACGAGGTGGACTTTCCTGAAGAAGATGACGGCCCAATCGAACGAAGTGCGCTGGTGGGCGAACTCGATACACTCCTCGCTGCGGTGGAGCGACTCCTTGCTTCGGCACCCATTGGTGAACGGATTCGGGAAGGGGCCCTCGTCGTCTTTGCCGGACGCCCGAACGCGGGGAAGTCTTCGCTCTTCAATGCCCTTCTCGGTAGCGAACGCGCCCTGGTGACGGAACTCCCCGGTACCACGCGCGATACCATCGAAGCCTCAGTAGACCTCGAGGGCTGGCCGGTCCGCCTTGCCGATACCGCCGGCCTCTGGGAGGCTCCGGATCGCCTCGACCAACTCGGCATCGCCGTGAGCCGTCGCTATCTCGACGCAGCGGACCTCGTTCTCCTCTGCGTGGAGGTGGGGCTCGAACTGGAACCCGATGAGATGCGGATACTCGAGCACCATCCCTCGTTCCTGGTGCGAACCAAGGTCGATCTCGCCGGCTCGAGGGGCCAGGGGATCGGCGTATCCATCCTCACCGGGGAAGGACTCGATGAACTGAAGCGCCGGCTGGTGGACCGACTGTTTGCCGACGGGAGTGGAGGGTATCCCGACCTCGAGCCGATGCTCACCAGGGAGCGGCACCTGGTCGCCCTCGATCGGGCACGGGACGCGCTCCGTGAGGCCCGCCCGCACCTTGTGCAGAACGGTGACGCGGTGCTGGCCGCTCATCACGTTCGGGTGGCGGTGTCCGCCCTCGACGAATTGGTGGGTGTCGTCGACACCGACGAGGTCTTCGAACGCGTGTTCCGACGCTTTTGCGTCGGGAAGTGATGGGGTCCCTAGTCAGTTACTGGGGGAGCTGCCGTGGTAGGTGGTGGTGGGCACCGCTTGTGGGAAGCGTCGCAGAACGGTTTGCTTTCGGAAAACCCGCACGAGCAGAGCTTGATCACTCCAGGGGTCTTTCCGACGGGCGGCACGATCTCCGTTCCATCCGGCTGGACCAAGGTGACCGGTCCGCGAACCAGAAAAGGACCGACGGGTCGAATGGTGATGGTGACGGAGGTGGTGTCGCCTTCTTCGCTCATGCACTCCTCATTCCCAAGGCCGCCTGCTCGGCGGCGTCAAAGTCACGAACCGGGGCCCGCAAGGCCCTGGCGATGCCCTCATCCTGCACCAGGGCCTCCGCCATCCGGTGGCCAAGGTAGTAGCCACATCGTTCGGGCATCACCTTTCCCTGAACCAGCCGCGTGGTGGGGCTGACCCCACCGGTCAGGTAGCGCAATCGGAGCCCCAGCCCGGCCTGATCGAGATCTGGGGCGACCGCACGAAGGAGAAACGCCTCCAGTTCCCGGATCCGGGCATATTGACGCCGGGGATATCCGAAATAGTCAGCCGCGGCGAAGCCTGGTGCCACGGCTTGGGCGGCGTGAACCGCGAGACCCTCGTTGAGAAGGAGTTCGCGCAACGGTGCACGGCTTCCGATGTTCCAGTAGTCGTAGTACCCGCCTGCCCCCTCCACCAGTTGTCGGAGCCCACTTTCACTCCGGGGAGAGGTGTACCGGACACAGTGGGCGATCTCATGTGCGATCCAGAGCGGGATCAGCGCGGGAGCGAGCCCCATCCCCCAGGTGGAGGGGTTGGCCCGTCCGGTGAAGTGCTCCACACAGACGAAGGCGACCCCACGTCCCGCGATGACGAGTTCGCCGGCGTTGGCTGCTCCAACCCCGACCATCAAGACCACGTCCACCGGACAATCCACGCCGAGCCTATCCTCCGCGATGGTCACCGCTTCTGTGGCCATGCCGACGAGATCGACCTTCGCGAGCATTCTTCTCAAGTCACTTCGGTCCGCTCGAAGTGTCGTCGCGACGACCTCGGCAGCGTGGGGGCCGTGTGGGTCCAACACGTAGTTCCGCCAGTAGGCAGTTAGTGTCGGCTTGTGTGAATCGAAGTAGGTCTGATAGGCCGACTCTGGGTCAGCCGCATCAAGGACGGAAAAAAACTCGGGGACGAGATTGTGGAGCACGCGGCACGATAAGAAAGCTGCGCGCTCAACGCAAGGACATCAATCACGAATCGCCATCACCGCGACGTTTACGTTCCGAATACTCCGCCAGAGAAGCGCGTTCATCGTCGGTCAGGCTTCCGAGACCCCCGGCACTGATCTTGTCCAGCAAACGATCGATGAGGTCAGTGCTCGAGGGGAGAGGAGGCTCAAGGGATTCCGGCTCGGGAGCAGAGGACTCCGAAAGATTGGAACCGTGATCGTGTTCGGCGCGTGCGCGCGTCAGGACGACATGCCGAATCGGCAAGGGCCTGACGGCTCGCGGCTGATGACCTACTGACCAGAGCCGCCAAAACAGGTAACCCGCGAAGAGCCCACCGACATGGGGGAGGGCCACCGCCGGAACCGGCAAGGCGACACTCGCCGTCAGGACACCGGCGGTGAGCCCAGCGAGCAGCAGGAGTACCGGGAGTCGTTCCGGGGTGATCCCAGGCGTGTCGTGGGCGCCAATCCATGAGCGTGCAAGGAGGATTCCCAAGACAGGCGCGAGCGCCCCACCCATGGGTGGGGTGGTGAAGAGCCCAGACAAGACAAGCCCTGCCGCGGCTCCACCGACGGTGCAATAGAGGTAGTACAAGAGAAAACGTCGCGACCCGAGGTGGTTGGCGACGGCAGGCCCCGTCAGGGAGAGCAGGGCCATGAGGATGGTCACGTGGACGAACCCATCGTGCACCAGCGGATAGGTAACCAGGGACCATGGCCTCGCCAGAACGGTTGCCGATTCGAAACGAAGTATGGCCCGGATGTCCGGAGCGGTGAACACCGTTGCGAGGCCCACCCAGACCGCGAGATGAACCACGACCAGGCGTTTGACGAGCACGACTGGGGACACGGGCGCGCGGGGGAGAACGCTGCGGTGCGGACGAGGAAGACGCTGGCTCACACTACGAAGTCCTTCGGGCGACAGAACTGATCTGCTCACAGAGCTCTTCGAACTCGATACCGCTTGCGCGCGCCGACTTGGGCAGGAGGCTGGCCGCGGTGAGTCCGGGGAGCGTGTTCACCTCCAAACAAGAAGGATACCCCTCCGCCGTCAAGCGAAAGTCCACGCGTGAGTAGCCGCCGAGCTTGAGCGCGGCATGCGCGGCCTGGGCCAGGCGGCGGCACTCGGTGGTGATGTCGGGACCGATGTCGGCTGGGAAGATCTCCTGCGCCATTCCCGGCTGGTACTTGCACTCGTAGTCGAAAATCTCGTGCGCCGGAACGATCTCACCCACCGTCAGGGCTTCACCATCCAACACGCCCACGGTGAGCTCACGGCCTGGGAGGTAGGCCTCCACCAGTACCTCGTCGTCGAATTGCTCGGCCAAACGGACGGCATCCGCATACGCCTGGGGACTCTTCACCAACGAAAGACCGACGGTACTCCCCTGTTTCGACGGTTTGACGATCAGCGGCCATCCGAAACGGTCGCCGGCGTCCTCAACCGGGAGGCGTTCCATCGTCCAATCAGGTGTTGGAACATCGGCGAGCTGGAAGATGCGCTTACTGAGATCCTTGTCCATCGCCAGGCCCGACGCCAAGGCACCCGAACCCGTATAGGGGAGACCGATCACGTCGAGGATTGCCTGTATAGTGCCGTCTTCACCGCGACCGCCATGGAGAGCGAGAAAGAGGACTTCGGCCTGCTCCACGGCGCGGCCCAACCCGGCAAGGAGGAACTCTCGTTCTCGAGTGTCGAGGGATTCGATGGAAGGGGGGTGCGTCCCCACGCCCGCCTTCAAGAGGAAGTGCTCTTCGGGGGCGGCGACCTTTCCCGCTGCGATGTCCACCACATCGACCTGATGTCCAAGAGAGCGCAACGCGGCCAGGACCTGGGACGCGGAGGCCAGAGCGACGTCTCTCTCGGTGGACGCACCTCCCGTCAGGAGACCGACGCGTGTGACGGAATGTGTCGGCATGGTGCGGCGAATCACCGCGCCCCAATCATTTGTTCCAGGACGTCGAAGCGGCTCACGATGCCGATGAGTTCCGACCCTTTTCGAACCAGCGCCGCCGGACTTTCCCTCGTGAGTAACGGAGCGAGACGATCGGATGGCAAGGAGGCGTCGACAACGGGCAGAGGTTCGTCCATGATCTCTCGCACTGGCCGCTCCAGCAATGCGGGTTGGGAAAGGGCTTGAGCCATCAACGGGCCGTCCACCAGGCTCCCGACACACTGCCCGTCCTCGAGGACGGGCAGTTGGCTCACATTCCAAGTACGCATCAGGTTGAGGGCCTGACGAACGGCTGCCGCAGGAGCTACCGAAACCAGCGCCGGAGCGGCGGTCTTTCGGCGGGTCAGCAGTTCTTCGACGGTGATCCGTACCCCATCGAGCATCTGGTTTTCCTGCATCCACTCGTCATTGAACAACTTCGAGAGGTATCGTTCTCCGGTGTCGGCGAGAATCGTGACCACCAGAGCCTCCGGGTCGTCCACCTCTCGAGCGACAGCAAGGGCCAGGGTCACATTGAGCCCGCTGGACCCTCCGACGAACATGCCCTCTTCTCTGGCCAGTCGGCGCGCCATCGTGAAGGCATCTCGGTCGGGAACTTGTCTGAACTCGTCCACGAAGTCCCACCAGATCGTGGTAGGGATCTTGTCGCCACCGATCCCCTCGACCTTGTACGGCGCCCCCTCTCCCATGGTCTTGGTCTTGGCATATTCGGTATAGAGCGACCCCTCTGGATCTCCCGCGAAGACTCGGATGTTGGCATTCTGCTCCTTGAGGAACTTGCCTACGCCGCTCACCGTTCCGCCGGTTCCAGCGCCCGCAATGAAGTGTGTGACCCGTCCTTCCGTTTGCTCCCAGATTTCGGGGCCGGTCGTTCGATAGTGTGCTTCGGGGTTCTCCTGATTGTAGAACTGGTTCGCCAACACTGCTCCCGGAGTATCCACCACGATTTGCTTGGCCTTCTTGACGTAGTTCTCGGGGTGGTCCGGCGGCACGGCCGTTGGCGTGATTACCACTTCGGCTCCGTACGCTTTGAGCAGACGGACCTTTTCCTGTGACATCTTGTCCGGCAGGGTGAAGATGCAGCGATAACCTCGGAGCGCTGCGGCGATCGCGAGCCCCACGCCGGTATTGCCGGAAGTGCCCTCGACGATCGTGCCCCCGGGCTGCAACTCTCCGGATCGTTCCGCGGCTTCGATAATGGCCAAGCCGATCCGGTCTTTGACCGATCCACCCGGGTTGGTGTACTCCGCTTTGACGTACACCGGGGTTCGCAACCCGGCCGTCACCCGGGTCAATCGAATGAGCGGAGTCCACCCGACGGTATCGAGAACACTCTCATAGGGACGCTGATGGGGTGGGGTCATGGGTTCTCCGTCCCACCGGGATGCCGGAAGTGAATGGGTTGGCGAAATGGCGCTGCCACGGGTTGTCCGCCACGGAGTGCGGGCGCATAGCGGAGAAGGGGGACCGCCGCCAGCGCTGCAGAATCGAGGTCGGCGTATCCACTGGATTCCTCAATGGCCGTCGAGTCGGGAACCACGGCCCCAGACTCGGTGACATAGAGCCGGAGAACCACCGTGCCGCTGACCCCGTTGGCGTAGGATTCCGGAGGAAAGGCCACAGGGGGGTTGGCGTCGAGGGGAACAGGAGGTGAGTCCTTCTCCGTCTCCACGGCAACGGGTGTCGTCGCCGGGGCCGGCTCCTCGTTGCAACCGCCGACGGCGAGCGTCAGTGAAACCAGGAATGCCAAAGACGGGTGGGTGCGAGTAGTGGTCATCTGAAGCAAAGTACTACGATTCCTTGGCCCGTTGCTTCAACGCGGCCAATCGATTGAGGGCCTCGAGCGGCGTCAGAGAGTCGACGTCGAGGTCACGCAACTCCTCGGCGAGGGGTTCGGGAGCGCTGCCCGCGAACAACCCAAACTGACTCGCATCAGGGATCACGGGTGTGCCCGCAACGACCCGGTGTTCGCCCTCCAACTGGTGAAGCACCTCCGTCGCCCGGGAGACGACGCTCCGTGGGAGGCCCGCTAACTGGGCGACATGGACCCCATACGAGCGATCCGTTCCACCCGGCTCGAGGCGGTGAAGAAAGACGACCGTGTCGGCGGTTTCCTGAACGGCAACGTTCAGATTTCGCGCATGTTCCAGTCGCTCGGGAAGCTGCATGAGTTCGTGGTAATGTGTTGCAAACATCGTCTTGCAGCCCACGCGGTCGTGCAGGTACTCGGTGACCGCCCAGGCAATCGCCACGCCATCATAGGTCGAGGTGCCGCGGCCGATCTCGTCGAGCAGCACGAGGCTCCGTGCGGTTGCACCGTGGAGAATGGCGCTCGTCTCGCTCATCTCCACCATGAAGGTCGACTGTCCTTGTGCGAGGTTGTCACTCGCTCCCACCCGCGTGAACAGGCGATCGACGACACCCATTCGTGCCTTCGTGGCGGGGACGAACGAACCCATCTGGGCCATGACGACCGTGAGACCGATCTGACGGAGGATGGTCGACTTCCCGGCCATGTTGGGCCCGGTAACCAGTTGAACCCGTTCGGTGGGGGTGAAGCACACGTCATTGGGGATGAATCGCTCCCGAGGCATCAGGCGTTCGAGCACGGGATGTCGGGAAGCAACCAACTCGATCGTGAACCCCACATCCACGGTTGGCCTGACATAGCCGTGTGATTCGGCCACATCGGCGAGCGATACCCAGACATCCAGGTTCGCGACCACGACCGCGGTCCGCTGGATTCGCGAGATTGCCTGTCCCACCTCGTCACGAAGGCTGGTGAAAAGCTCCGCCTCTCGGGCCTGGAGTGATTCCTCTGCGCCCAGAATCTTGGCCTCGTGTTCCTTCAACTCAGGCGTGACATAGCGTTCGGAGGAGGTCAGGGTTTGACGGCGTTCGTAGTCGTCAGGGATGCGTGAACGGTGGGTGTGAGTGATCTCGATGAAGTACCCAAACACCCGGTTGTATCCCACCTTGAGCGAGGGGATGCCGGTGCGCACTCGTTCCCGTTCCTGGAGGCTGGCGAGATATTGTTTGCCGCCATCTCTGAGCGATCGAAGTTCGTCGAGTTGGGGATCGAACCCCTCGCGAATCACATTGCCATCGGCCAAGGCGACGGGTGGGTGTTCGTGAAGGGCGCTGGTGAGGCGGGTGGTGAGGTCAGTCAGAGGATCGAGATCATCTGCGAGCGTCGCGAAAGGGCCTGTCCGATCCGGTGATGCGAGGTGGTCGAGGATCTCCGCTATCGTTGGGAGGCACTGGAACGAATCCCGAAGAGCGCCGAGATCTCTCGGGGTCGCACGCCCTGCCGCAGCCCGAGCCGCGAGGCGCTCGACGTCACGGACGCGGTGTAGGATGGTCCGGGCGTCCTCGCGTGCCCCGGACGCCCCCAACGATCTCTCCACCGCGTCCAGGCGACGACCGATCGCACCCTCCTCCGACAGGGGAGAGAGGACCCATTGTCGGAGAAGACGTGCCCCCATCGGTGTCGAGGTTCGGTCGAGAATCTCGAGGAGGGTCACACCTTGGGCCCCGGCACGAAGCGGCTCGACGAGTTCGAGGTTCCGGCGCGTCATCTCATCGATCCAGAGGTACCCCTCCGAACGACGGACACTCGGTGGCCTCAACTGGGGGAGTCCCCCGGGCTGGAGGTCGCTGATGTACCGTAGGAGTGCCCCTGCGGCGCGCACGGCAGGAGCATCGTCAGTCTGAATGCCGAGGCCATCGAGGCCCGCCAATCCAAACCGCTTCGGCAATTCCTCGCGCGCGAGGTCGAGGTCGAATTCCCATGCCTCACGACGAGTACGCATGACTTCGGCGGGGTAGGGGACGTCGCCATCGGGAGGGAGTACCAATTCTGACGGGCCGAAACGTCCCAGAGCCTCAGCAACGCCCTCCGGGCTGCTGGTCTCGAGCAAGAATTCTCCCGTGGAAAGGTCGATCGCCGCGAGGCCGATTCGGGTACCTGCGGGGGAAATGGCAACCAGGAAGTTGTTCCTCCCCCCGGCCACCCAATCCTCCTCGAGGACCGCGCCCGGTGTTACCGTTTCGACGACTTCCCGACGGACGATTCCCTTCGCCTGCTTGGGGTCCTCCACTTGCTCGCAGATCGCAACGCGGTGTCCCGCCGCCACAAGTTGGCGGAGGTACTCGGTTGCGGCCTTCACGGGAACACCAGCGAGGGGAACGCCGTCGCCGCGTGAGGTGAGCGTGATGCCGAGCACCTTTGCCCCAAGGGTGGCATCGTCGAAGAACATCTCGTAGAAATCGCCCATCCTGAAGAACAAGATCGCGTCTTCATGATGCGACTTGATCTCCCGGTACTGGCGAAGGAGCGGCGTGGAGACACGCTCCGCCATTGGATCAGTTGACCTGGAGCACGAAGGGGTCACCGCCGGTGAGACGGCGGATCCCAGGGAGGGCTCGTTCGGCGTCCGCACGTGTGGCATAAGGTCCCGCACGAACCTTGTAGAACCCCGCATCGGACACGACGACGGCGTCGATCTTCGCTCGAGCGAGGAGTGCGGCAAGATCGGTCGCGGCGTCTTGGTCGCGGAGGGCGACCACCTGGACGAACCATCCACGAGTGACAGGGGCCGTGGTTACCGGATCGCCTGCTGGTGGCACGGCGCTCGAAGTGTCCGGGCGCAGCATTCCCTCACACCGCTGCCGCTGGAAATCCAGGCGATTGCGCAACTCGACGTCATCGCCTGCTGCCCGTATTCCCAGCATGGCCCACTGACATGCCAGCGGAAATTGCCCCTGATCGAAGGCCGCACGGGATCCCCAAAGAGCCCCCCTCGCCCGGACTGGGCTCATGGGGTAGTCGGAGAGCAGTCGTTCCACCTGCCGGATCGCCTCATCGAGGTTTTGCTCGGCGTAGGCGAGCTGGGCCAGTTCCAATCGGGCGTCGTCGGCCCAACCGGATTGCGAAAACTCGACCGCCAGCCGCTGGAGATGCAGTCGTTTCTCCTCCACCGTCGCCGCCACCATCGCGACGGTATACAGGGCTTCGGGGTAGAGGTTAGCGCTCGGTGACGTGGCACTCAAAATCCGTCCGGCGATGGCGCGCGCCGAGTCCCCCAGGCCCTCCCGAGCCAACTGACGGGCCTCGATCAGCTTGGCATCGGTCTGTGCTCCAAGGGGGTTCGTCAGACCCAGCACCAACGAGGCAGTGACCAGGACCAGACGATTCACGCGGCCTCCTGTCCAGGAAAAGCCATGGTCAGCACGAGATCGGACAAGATCCCCGTTTCACCCGAAATCGTGGTGCTCTTGAGAGCCTGGTCCGCCCTCAAGGCGGCGCCTAAGGCGACCTTGATTCTGGCATGGGGCCAGTGTGGGGCGAGGCTACTCCAATCGCGGCTACTCGCGCGGTAGTCCATTCCAAAGACCCGGGCCCGTTTGAGGCTGCCAATGATGGCCGATTGGAGGCGGCCCCCGCGGAGCCCCTGATCGTAATGGTCCCGCGCGAGACCGAGCCCGATAAAACTGCTGCCGAGGAGGGTCACCAATTTGACCCCCGACATTCCCGGCTGGGACAGAACATGCGGGAGCATGGCCAAGGCGCGCCCGTGTTGGTCGCCCAGGACGGCATCTCGCCAGTCGTATTGAGTCTCCCCATGTCGAATGCCCAGGAATGAGGAAACCAGATCGACGGTGATGATCTCATCGTCCCCAAGACCTGCGAGTTTGGCCAGTTCCGAAGCTGCGGCTCCGAGATCTCCGTCTACCGCGGCCAGAATGTGCGGTCCCGCTTCAGCATCGAGCTGGAGGCCCAACTCCTCCGCTCGCTTGATGAGCCATCGCTCCGCGTGGTCCTGTCGCAAGGCGCCGAACTCGACCGCGTAGCACTTCTTGGCGAGCTCACTATCTGGTTCGGGGTGACCGCCCCCCTGAACCAGGACCAGAAGTGTCTCGGGTGAAGGGCGATCGAGGTATCGGAGAACCGCTCCCTTGGCCTTGGCTCGCTTGGTCCACGCTTCGACATCACGAATGACGACCATGCGGCGGTCGGCCATCATGGGAAGGGAGGTACAGAGTGTCTCGACTTCGTCCGGGAGCAAGGAGCCGGCACTCCGGACATCCACATTGAAGTCGCGGAGTCCGGGGTCCAGCACTCGGTCCAAGAGATGGGCAATCGCCTCGTCTTTGAGGATGTCGGTCACCCCGAAGAAGTAGTAACATGCCTGGGTCCGACCCCGCTTGAGATCCGACCAGAACGCCTGGTAATCGTTTGCGGCCATCTACCAATTCTATCAGACCGCGAGAGTGGTGCCAGGCGGGGCCGACCGGTGAAAGCTCTCTACGTAGAGCAAGGCCGTCATCGACTTGGCGTCGACCAAGCCCCCTTCCCGGAGAAGATCGAGCGCCGTGCTCCATCGTACCTCATGCACTTCGATGAATTCATCGGCTTCCAGCCGGGACGGCACGCGGGTCAGATCGGTGGCCAGGAACAGGTGGATGCGCTCGTCGGTGAAGCCCGGGGTCGTGAAGATGGTGGTGAGGTGCTCGAACCGACCGGCTGTCGCACCCGCCTCTTCCTCGAGCTCGCGTCGAGCGCAGGAGACCGGATCTTCGGTGCCGTCGAGTGTGCCGGCGGGGATTTCCCAGAGAAGCCCGCTTGCGGCATGCCGGAATTGCCGGAGGAGGAGAATGCGCGGGTCGGCGTCGCGTGGGGGGTCGAGAAAGGGGATCACCGCCGCCGCCCCAGGATGCCGAACCACCTCGAGGGTCCCAGACGAGCCGTCGGGGAAGCACACCGTATCGAGATCCACTGAGATTCGGCGGCCGGTGTGGAGATGTTTAGTGGTATAGTCGTACGGCATGGGGGTCGTCGGGTTCCGGACAGAGGAATTTGGCCGAAGGATAATGCCTACATCGTGCTGATAGCTTCGATGGGATCGAGCCGTGCGGCGCGGCGAGCCGGGTACCACCCAAAGATGATACCCGCGAGGAGGGAGAAGACGACTGCAATGATGAGTGCCGGAACGTTCACCGGTATGGTATAGACTCTGCCGAACTTGGCGACGATCAACTCCGTGATGATCAAAAGCCCCATGCCCGCCCCCACCCCGATGCCCGCCCCCAAGCCCGCGAGGGTGAGAGATTCTGAGAGAAAGAGCCGAAGAATATCGCCCTCGTCCGCGCCCAGTGCCTTCCGGATCCCGATCTCACGCACGCGCTCGCGCACCGAGATCAGCAAGACGCTGAAGAGACCGATCCCGCCTACCAAGAGCGTGATCCCGCCGATGGTGAACATGACGACGTTCCAGCCGTCGAGAATACCATCCGCCATGGCGAGGTCGGAGAGGACTTCTGCTGCGTCGTTCTCGATCCGGAAGTCTTCGGCGCCACCATGCCTGTTCCGGACCACTCTGACTCCGGCGGCAAAGACCGTCCCGAAGTCGACGTCGGGGCGAGCTGTGACGATGGTGGCATCGACACGACCGGGAGATCGGTTGTAACGGGTGAGATAGGAATACGGGATATAGATCCGGCGAGCCGTGAAGCTGAAGTCAGCCGGAATGAACGTGATTTCGATCGGTCCCACGACTCCCACGACCAGGAACTTCTTGCCGTTCAGTTTGATGGTCTGTCCGATTGGCGAGGCTGCTCCGAAGAGGTCGCGCACCAATTCCTGACCCACGACGGCGACCGGCGCGCTATTGAGGATATCGAGTGGTCGCAGACTCCGGCCTGCCACGATCTGCATGTTGCGGAGCTCGAGGTACCCGGCGTCCACACCCTCGATGTCGATGTTCCGCCGGCCCACCGGACCCACGGTCAGCATGAATGCACGGTTGAATCCGTGCACCGACTCGACTCCTTCCAGGGAGGCAAGTGCCTGCATGTCCATCATGCGCAGGCCGGGGTGTCGCTGGGCCATGGCGCCCACGGCGTCTGGTTGGGGGGCACGGTCCTGAAAACTGAAGCTCCGCGGTAGCCCGATCGCCTTGAGGTCATCCGAGGCAAGTCGCTGTACCGCACCTGCCAGGGAGATCATCGAGACCATCGATGCGGCACCGAAGACGATGCCCGACAGGGTGAGCATCGAACGAAGAGGATGAACGCGGATCTCCCGAAAGGCGTCGCCGAACAGTTCCAACCACTCGAGGAGCCGTCTACCCATAACGGAGTGCCTCGACCGGTGAGATTCTCGCGGCGCGCAAGGCGGGGAAGAGTCCGGCGATGAGGCCTACACCGCCTGCAGTGGAGAGGGCAATGAGGGCAATCGCCGGGGTGACCGCTGCGGGGAGCCCCATCAGGCGACCGACGACACCGGTCAGTCCCGCACCAATCGCGAGGCCGACGAGCCCGCCGAGTAGTGTCACGACGAGCACCTCCGCGACGACGTGAAGAAATACAGTACCCGGAGTTGCCCCCAGGGCCATCCGGGTACCCATCTCGCGAACCCGCTCGACCACCGATGCGAGGAAAATGTTGGCAATGACGATGCCGCCGGTGAAGAGCGAGACCACCCCCGCCACCAGAAAGATGTAGTTGAACATCATGAGGAACTGTGTATCGTCCTCGCCGTTCCCCCCGGGCGGGGTTACATCGAAATCCTCGACGCCATGCCGGGCATACAACAGGCTCTTCACCTGCGCGTCGGCAGCTCGAACGCCATACGTGGGATCGGCTTTCAGGGTCATGAAGTCGAGGCGGTCGTTCTCGGCGAACTGCGAGACGGCGGTCGTAATCGGGATATAGGCCCGCTCGTTTCGGTACTCGAGTTGGTTGCCCGACCAGACGGCGAAGTAGAACTCCTCGCGCTCCATGACGCCCACGACCCGGAACGCCTTGCCTTGGACGGTGAGGACCTGACCCAAAGCCTTCTCGGCAGCACCGAAGAGCGAGTCGGCGAACTTCCAGCCCATCACGATCACGCGGGACTGCTGGAGCACATCCAGATCGGACAAGTACCGGCCGGCCATCGGCACGATGTCGTTGATCACGGCGTAGTCGGGCACCGTCCCGACGACCTGTCCGGTGAACCCGGTGTTGCCTGCCTGATAGCGCAACGATCGCGCCCATCCCGGACTCACGGCCGACAGCGTGGTGGCCCGCTGCTCGAGAAACTCCGCATCGTCGTAGGTGAGTCGCTTGGAGGCGAGCTCTCGGGCGGTCGGACTGACCGACATGTCACGATCGCGAACGATGATGGTGCCGAGGCCGCCGACCTCAGCCAAGTAGTTCTGGGTGTTCTTCGCCTGGCCCCCGAAAAGTGCCAGGACGGTGACGATGCTACCGGTGCCGAGAATGAGGCCGAGCAGAGAGAGCAAGGTCTGACCCAGATGACGACGCGCTTCGTCGAGCCCGGTGAGCAGAGATTCGAGGATGCCCATCGCTCAGGCCACGATCTTACCGTCTGCCATGGTGATCACCCGTTCCGCGTGAGCGGCGACGTTGGCGTCGTGGGTGACGAGAACCACCGTATGCCCAGCCGCGTGGAGTTCCTCGAATGTGGCCAGTACTTCCGCGCCGGAAGCGGAATCGAGATTGCCGGTCGGTTCATCGGCCATCAAGATCGTGGGTTCGCCGACCAGGGCGCGGGCGATGGCAACACGCTGACGCTGTCCTCCCGAGAGTTCGTCGGGGCGGTGTCCGATACGATCGGTAAGCCCGAGTCGATCGAGGAGCTTCATGGCCCGCTGCTTGCGCTCGCCGCGTGAAATGCCACCACGGTACTTGAGTGGTAACGCCACGTTCTCGTCCACTGTGAGGCGAGGCATGAGGTTGAAGGTCTGGAAGACAAAACCCACCTTGAGGTTCCTGACCCGCGCCAGTTGGCGGCGGCTCAGGTTGCTCACATCACTGCCATCCAGGATGTACTGCCCATCGGTCGCGCGGTCGAGACATCCGAGAATGTGCATGAGGGTGCTCTTCCCACTTCCTGATGGCCCCATGATGGCGACATACTCGCCCGCCTGAATGTCGACGTCGACCCCACGGAGGGCGGGAACGTTGACCTGGCCAAGCTTGTAGTTCTTGGTCAACGCCCGGGCGTGGAGTAGTGCTTCCGACATCAGCGGCGTGAAATGCTGGCGGCGCGCTCGCGGGCCGCGACCGGGTCTTCGAGCGCGACGGAATCACCGACGGCCAGGCCTTCGAGGATTTCGACGAACGAGAGGTCACTGAGTCCGAGCTCGACAGCCACCCTGTCGGTGGTGTCACCACGAACGCGATACACGATGGGGAGGCCTTCGCTCAGGAACACCGCCTCGACCGGTACGCGTATGACCCCCTGCCGGGACGGACCCCTGATCTTCACGTTGGCCGTCATGCCGGGCCGGAGGACCCCAGTTGCCAGCGCCCGGATCTCGACATCGAAGACACGGACCCTGTCTTCCTGGCGGGCGGCCGGTGGGACCAACCGAACGACACCCAGCACCGTATCGTTGGGGAAGGCGTCCACCGTCAATGAGACACTGTCACCCAGTGCCACCTTGCCGATGTCCACTTCGTTGATCGCCGCTTTGATTCGGAGGGCGGACAGGTCCGCGATGGTGAAGAGCTCCGTTCCTCCACCAACTGTGCTGGTGCCGCCGACCACCGTCTCACCTTCTTCCACTCCCCGCAGAATGACTACACCCGCCGTGGGTGCTGTAATCCGTGCCCATTGTGCGGTGATCCCGCTTTGCTCGACGTAACGGAGCTGGTCGACCGTCGTCTGAAGCTGGTTTTGGGCCTGTTCGAGCGCGGCCCGCGTCTTCTCGATCTCCTCCTCGGTAACCCCGCCTGCGGCCAGGAGCCCCTGGGCACGCTCGTGATCACGTTGGGCCCGCTCCACGGTGATTCGAGTCGAGACCTCCTCACTGCGTAGTCGCAAAATGCTGTTGGCCTGCGCGATATCGGGAACGACTCGGGCCATGAGTTGTCCGGCACGCACCCGGTCGCCTTCGCGGACCAGCAGCCGCTCGACGACGCCTGAAATGGGTGACTTCACGACGATCTGTCGCTCGGGCTCCACCAGGCCGGTTTCCTCGACCACGACGCGGACCTCGCCGCGGTCCACCTCTCCAACCCGAAAGGGTCGGGTGACCCCACTGTCCGCCCCCCCGGCCGCGGCACACCCGGCGATGGCAAGGGCGAAGGGGGTCAGAGCGAGCCAGCGAAACGTGCTATACATACGAAAGGCCTTCTCTGGAGACTCGGCGGAGCGTGTTGGTGCCCCCACGACGACAGGGAGGAAATTCAAGTTTCACAATGTGACGCCCCACGCGATTCCCCTCGATAGCGTGGTGCTTTGAAGCTTCTTAACACGTGGTGACACAATAGGTTATGAGGTGCAGGGGGCGCGGGAATTCGGGTTATCTACTCATGTCCGAGGAGATGGGTTCCCCACACGATGGGTAGCTTGACGGCCTCGGCCGCCAGGTATCGGAGTTCTGCACCCAAGGAGGTGGAAATGGGACTGGTCTGGGTTGGCGACCCATGCGACTCGAGCCCATGGGCATTGGCTTCGGCTCGCAGGCGAGCGATATGGAAGGGGTCACTGACCAGAAGGACCGAAGTCCGGGAGCGATCGACGAGCCACTCGGCAGCGCTGGCCACCGATTCCCGCGAATTCCGACCGACCGGAATGACGACGACCGCCGTGTCCTGGACGCCATGCGCCACCAGGTATTGGCGGCTCACTGTTGCTTCGCTGACCACATCTCCCTCAGCCATCCCTCCCGTCACCACGATGAGCGGTGCCAACCCTTCTCCGTAGAGTTCCGCAGCATGGTCGAGCCGGGCTCGGAGTACGTCGGAGGGCCGCCCGTTGTATTGCGCCGCACCCAAGACCACGATCGCATCACAGGGTTCGCGGCCATCCTGTCGGCTCACGGCCAGAACGTAGACGAAGAGGCCGCCGTAGACGATTACCGCGGCGGCCATGAGGCGGACGAGCCAACTCACGGCGCGCCTCACAACTCGAACCGTTCCCCATGCCGCGGAACGATGACCTCACCAACCCCCTCCTCCTCCAGGATCTTGGCCATGGCGAGGGCCGGCCCGGGCTCTCCGTGGACCACGAATGCGCGCCGGATCGGGCCACCCAACTGCTGCACCCACTCACGGAGTTCATCCTTGTCGGCATGGGCAGAGTACCCGTCGAGGGTCTCTACCTCGGCTCGAACCGGAACCATGTCTCCGAAGATCTTGATCGGGTCCTGGCCCTCTTGGATCCGACGGCCCAGTGTGTGTTCGGCGAGAAATCCGACAAACAGCACGAGGTTACGGTGGTCACCGACGTGGTTGGACAGATGGTGCAAAATCCGTCCGGTTTCCGCCATACCTGAGGCGGAAATGATCACGGCCGGCCCGTTCAGAGAATTGAGCCGTTTCGACTCTTCGACGTCTCGCGTGTAGTGCACGAGGGGGAAGTCGAGGATTTCGCTGGTCTGGGAGACGAGATGCTCACGCCGATCGAAGACCTCGGGGTGCATCCGAAAGACCGTCGTGGCCTCCACGGCGAGAGGACTGTCGATGAAGATTGGGATGTTGGGAATGGTGCCTTTGCGATACAAGGCGTGAAGAGAGTAGACGATCTCCTGGGTTCGTCCCAGTGCAAAGGCGGGAATGAGCACCTTCCCCCCCCGCGCAGCGACCCGGGCCACGAGCTCACCGAGTTTCGTCTGACTGCCTTCAGTCGACTCGTGTGTCCGGTCACCATAGGTCGATTCGATGATGAGGGTGTCGATGGGACCGGAGGGAGGATGCGGGTCCCGAATGATCGGGAGACCCGACCGGCCAATATCTCCCGAGAAGAGCAGTCGGTGCCCTGGAGGTTCGGTCAAACGGATGTCGACGGAGGCCGATCCCAGGATATGGCCGGCCTCGGCGAACTCGAACCGGAGGTGTTTCCGCAGATGCTGGACCCGGCGATAGGGGACACCCAACATGAGATCCTGAACTGCCAACGCGTCGGCCATGGTGTAGAGTGGCTCGCTCTCGGGACTCGCGCGCTTCCGCCTCGCGAGGTACTCCGCGTCGCGCTCTTGGATGGATGCAGAATCCCGGAGCATCACAGCACAGAGGTCACGCGTGGCCGGAGTGGCATAGATCGGTCCGTGAAATCCGTGCCGCACCAGGAGCGGAAGTCGTCCGCTGTGATCGATGTGGGCGTGGCTCAGGATCACCGCATCGAGCCGACGCGCATCGAACGGGAGTTGACGGTTCTTCTCCGAGGCTTCCTTCCGCCGTCCCTGGAAGAGTCCCGCATCCAGAGCGACCCGAGCACCCGCTGCCTCGAGCAGATGCAGCGATCCGGTGACTTGGCCCGCGGCCCCCCAGAAGGTCAGTTGCATACGCGACTCGTCAACGGGTACCGAAGATCCGATCGCCAGCGTCCCCGAGTCCGGGCAGGATATAGCCCCGGTCGTTGAGTTGACGGTCGAGGGCGGCAGCAAAGACTGGGACGTCTGGGTGGGCTCCGGCCATCGCCTCCACGCCTTCCGGTGCAGCCACGATACAGAGGAAGCGGATTCGCTCGGCGCCGGCGGCCTTGAGACTCGCGACCGCAGCGACCGCAGAGCCACCGGTGGCAAGCATCGGGTCGACGACCAGCCAGTCTCGGTCGGCCTCGGCGGATGGGACCTTGAAGTAGTAGCTGACGGGTTGCAGTGTGTCGTGATCCCGGAAGAGTCCGACGTGCCCGACTCGGGCGGACGGGATCAGGTGAGTGATCCCCTCTACCATTCCCAGGCCAGCGCGGAGGATGGGTACCAAGGTCAGCTTCTTCCCGGCCACCCGTTCGCCTGTCGTCTTCTCGAGCGGGGTTTCGACATCGACCTGTTCGGTCGCGAGGTCGCGCGTCACCTCGTACGTCATCAGCATGGCGATCTCGTTGACCAACTGTTTGAAGTCCTTGGTCGGGGTGGCGCGATCACGAAGAATGGCAACCTTATGCCGGATGAGAGGGTGATCCAGCACGGTGAGGTTTGGATGCGCGTGCGGAGACATACCGGAGAATATACCCGACGGATTCCCCGTGGTGTGGGGCGTTATGGTTGCAGGATCAATCCCACGAGGGTGGAGCGACCGAGACGGGGGGAGAGGTTGTCTTGAATCAAGCTTGCGTCATTGGCCGGATTGTCGACTCGCATGAACGCCGACACATCACCGGCGACTCGGTAGCCCAGTGCGACATAGGGTCGCAGAACGCCTGGGTACTCCTCCCAATAATCCCGAACCCTGGCCCGGATCGGTGCCGTACCGGTTGACGATGCCTTGAGCGCCGTCCAATCGTACCCGATCCATGGTCCGAGCCATGACCCACCGATTTCCGCCTGGAATCGACCGCCATCGTAGCGAACGGACAGCGCACCGACGTTCGAGGGGACTTCGAGGAGTTGATCTCCAGGCTCGAGATCACCGGTGTAGCGGGGGGCAAGCTCACGGACCTCACTGTCCGTGAGGTAGAACAAACCCGTCACTGCTACGCGCCGCCACCGCATACCGGCTTCGAATTCTATGCCGCGATTGGCGATCGCGCCGACATTCTGGAACTGGTACCCCCGGGTGGCCCCGTCGGACCTGACCTGGACCTGTTGAATCAGATCGTTCGCTCGCTGGAGGTACCCGGTGACCCGGACGTGGGCCCTGTCACCCAAGAACAATTCCACGCCCCCTTCAACTCCACTCTGGGTCTCGGGTGTGAGGTCAGGGTTGGGCTCTTGCTGGATGGTCGCCGTGGCCATCGCTCGGCTCATTCCCGGGTCGGGGGGACGAATGCCGCGACCCCACGCACCGCGCAGGCGGAGGGTGGTCTGGCCCAGGTTTCGGCTCCACGACAGCCCGGCGCTGGAAGCCCAAGCAGCACCTTGGTTGGTGCCGACACTCGAACTCCATTCTGCACGAGTCCCGCCGGTCACGACGAAATGATCTCCCAATCGCACGCGCGTTTGCCCGAAAACGCCTGTGGAGCGCAGGTCATCGTCGTAGAGCGGTAACAGGTCACGGGTGGCGAGGGTGCGACGCACCGACCTTCGGATCGTGCGGTTGCCGTGTTCGGCGCCCGCCGACAGACTGGCCTCGTTCCGCCCGAGCGCGAGGTCCAGGACGGTGCTGTATCGGATGGAGGCACGTGATGCCGTTTCATGAGTGGCCCCGAGAGGCAGTCTTGGAGTCAGCAAGGTGGGACGAGTCTCTTCGCGTGCGCCGCTCACCCAGTGGTAGCCTGTCACCAGAGTCTGGCGCCACCGACTCGTGATCGGGTGAATGATCGAGACCCCGAATCCACGCTCTTCGAGACTGAGTGGCGGGCTCGTCTCGAGCGCAGTGACGTCGGGGATGTATCGCTCGAGACTGTACTCGTATCTGCCGGCGCGGGCGGAGGCCTGGAGTACCACCGGGCCGAGCAGGGCTTGTCCACCACCATTCGTAGTCCAGGATCGGAGCCACGCGGCTCCGTCCGGTGACCCCGACTGCGCGTAGCTCCCTGAGAGGTCGTAGCCGACGCGAGTGGCACCGCCACTCAGGCCCAGGGCGTGGTCCTGGTAGAGCACGGGCGCTGTGAGGTCGGCCCTTTCGTAAGGCCCTGCGGTGACCGCTCCTCGGACGTGGGTCGCTGCGGTCCCCGGCCGGCCCTTCCGGGTCACGATCTGGAGCACGCCATTCAGGGCATCAGGTCCGTAGAGCGCAGCGCCCTGAGGACCCCGGATCACCTCCATGCGTTCGATGCTTCTGCCGTCGAGCAGCGTAAACAGATCGGGCGAGGCGAGTTCGACCCCATCCACATAGGTCTTGAGCGCCCGCGACGTGAAGGAACTGACCCCGCGCACCGATGTGATCTGTGCGGGTGGCCCTGCGGGACCGCGATCCCAGAGTACCACACCGGGGAGCATCGTCCTGACCAGATCGGCGACCCGGGTGTGGGACGCCTGAGCCAGTCCGTCCGCGTTGATCACCGTGACGGCGGTCGGCTGTTCCCGCTCCGGGGCTCCGGCCACCGCGCTCCCCATCACCACGAGTTGATCCAGTCGCCGGATCCCGGTGGCCAACCGCACTCGCTCCACGGCGAGGTCGCTCGAGCCCCGGGTGACGGTGGAAACACCACGTGGCCGGCGCGGGACGATTACCACGGTCCCCTCCCGAGTTACCACGATCTCGAGCCCACTGCCCTCGAGAAGGGTGACGAGCGTCGAGCCGAGTGGTTTGGTGGTTACCGCGAGGGTGATTCGGGTCTTGGAAGGAATGATGTCGGCGCTGTAGGCCAGGGGTATTCCCTGATGGTGGCGGAGTTGGGCGAGGGCATCGCTGAGCGTGACGTTCTCCACGTCGAGGGAAACCAACCTCGCGAGCACACTGTCGACAGCATCACCCGCCTGGGCTCGGACTTGGGGCGCAGCAACCGCCAAGCCAACGGCGACGATCCAAGCGGTACGACCGCGGCAAAGCGCAGGAGGCGCCAGGCGAAGACGGGCAGAGAGAACTATTGGATCACCAACGTGTCGGCGCGCTGCTGGATCTCGACACCGAGTGAGAGATTGAGGACGTCGATCGCGTCATCGAGCGCCTCACGCTGGAAAGTCCCGGTCAGGAGGCGTTCCCCGAGCGCCGGATCGGCAATCAGAATGGTCATCCCATACCATCGGGACAATTCGGTGACCACCGAATCCAACCGTGCGTCGTCGAACACCATCCGGCCCTCATGCCAAGCCACGAGGCGCCTGGCATCGGGAGCTCGCTGGACGCTGGGCCGGATGGCGCCGACCTCGAGTGTGGCAACGTCCATCGCCCCGAGCGTGGCACTTTCGGCTGCCGTGCCGGCTTCGCGTCGCAGAGACGCGCTCCCGGACACCACCACCACGCGGACCACGGATTCCTCGACCCGGGCTCGAACAGTGAACTCGGTGCCGAGATCTTCGGTCACCGTTCCGGCCGCGTAGACACGGAACGGTCGATCGGCATCATGCGCGACCTCGAACCAAGCTTCTCCGCTGAGGTCGACCCGGCGCTCCGTCCTTCCGTAGTCGGCAGCCACGCGGAGTTCCGATCCCGCAGCGAGGGTGATTCGCGTCCCGTCGCCGAGGTTGATGGTTTCCTGTTGACCGGGGAGTGTGGCGAGAACCTGTGCGACGGCCGATGCCGAAGGGGCCATTCTGCGCAGCACGAATGTGGTACCGATGGCGAGGATGAGCATGGCGGCAAGGGCCAGGCGCCAAGTGTGGGGCGGGCGGACGAAGGAGAACACCGTCGAGGTCGGTACCTCGTCGAGGCGGGCAGCGACTCGACTCCATGCCCGGTCGACATCCCACTCGCCTGGGGTCGCCGCCGCCCATGTCGTGCGGAGGTGATCGAGCTCCGCCCGGTGAGCTGGATCGGCCTTGGCCCACGATTCGACCTCCGCTCGTTGGGCGGGCGATGCCTCCCCGGCGAGGTACCGGGCCAACAGATCGGGGTTCAGGGATTCGCTCATGGTCGTTCCACTCACAGCAGAGGTCGTACCAGTAGACACCCCAAGGGTATCCGCCCCCTGACAGTGAACCCAGTGGTCCGTAAAATGCCGAAATTCAGGACATATTGACCATGTCTACCCCTCGAGATCCCCTCCAGCCAGAGGTTCTCGCCCGCATCCGCGCGGGCGACAGGGAGGCGTTCGAACTGCTCTTCCGGGCCTGGTACCCCCGGCTCGCCGATTATGCCGCCCGTCTCCTTGCAAGCCGCGATGCCGCGGAGGACGCCGTTCAGGAGGTTTTTGTCGCCGTTTGGGGACGGCGGGAACGTCTCCCTGAGGGGACCAAACTCCCAGCCTACCTCCACCGGGCGGTGAAGAACCGAGCGCTCAATCAGATCCGGAAATACAAGACCGCCAGCCGGTGGCTGGAGCAGGGAGACCATCAGGTGGCGGTCACCCCTGTTGGTGTGACCGACATGGAACATGAGGAATTGAACCAGGCCCTCCAGAGGGCACTCGACCAACTCTCACCGAGGGGCCGGGAGGTCTTCCAATTGAGTCGAGACCAAGGTCTCACGTATCCCCAGATTGCCGACACGCTGGGTATCTCGGTCAAGACAGTGGAGACCCTGATGAGCCGCGCGCTCAAGTCGCTCCGGGAGCAGCTCCTTCCAAGACTACAGGAAGACGGATAACCGTACTGGGACCACCGTGTCAGGGGGCCGAGCACCAGGCAGTGTCTTCAGGGTGAACGCGTTATCGGATGGCCTCGGTTTCGAGGACCGTGCGATCGCCAAGCCAGGAAGGTCCCTATGTCAGTACGATTCGTTCGATTCGTCGGTGTGACTGTGTTCCTTGGCGGTCTGGTGACCGCTTGCGAGACCTCCACAACCGAACCGCTTCCGAGTGCCGCTGCGGACATCGAGGCCACCCTGGCGGTGATGGCCGCGGAAGCCAACAGCGCTGGGGATCATGATGCGGCTGACGGATTCAGTGGAGGCGCCCTCGCCCTCCGGCTGGGTGTTCGCCCCACCGAAATCGCGGTCTCCATCGATGGTGAGACCGAGCGGTACCTGGCTGTCGTGGCGGGAATCGCCCACACCCTTCGGGGTGGTCCGAGCGTGCTCAAGCGATCGTTGATTGCCTGGGCACCGGTGACCGACCGGCGTCCCACCGCGATCCTCCAAGTGAGTCTGCTGACCGACGAGGGCACTTTCGGTTTCCCCACCGACCTTACCACGGCCGTCGATCCACGAGGGCGTGCCCGAGGGACATGGGTCGACCTCGTTCACAAACTGCGGTTCGTCGCGACTTCTGGAGCGGCAGGAATCCTACTTGCCGAGGCGACGGACGGCCCGTGTGTCGGCGCTCTTTCGGAGTTGCCGGGTCTCCGATGCGTCAAAGCCACCTACGATATACACGCCGAAGGTCGGTTTGCCGCGCTGCTCGCACGGGATGCCCGCACGGTGGATGAAGCCCGGATCATCCTCGTCCAGACTGCCGCCAGCAGAGTTCAAGGAATCCTGGTCACTCCGGTCCAGTCTCAGCCGTAGGACCGACGGCGATTCTCCCGTCCCCGAGGCCATCCCGTGGCTACTCGGCCCGGAGAACCTCAACGGGGCTTACCTGCCCGGCGCGCCACGCAGGCACAATCGCGGCCACAACCCCCACGAGCAGTAGGGTCAGGCCGCTCACCCCAAGACTGACCGGGTCGGTCGGTGCGATCTCGTAAAGAAACGTCTCCACGATCGACGAGAGAGCGGCCGTGACGACCAGTCCTACTCCGACTCCGGCGGTCACGGGAACCACCCCGCGCCGGACGACTTCCCTCATGACCTGACGCGGTGCGGCCCCCATCGCCATCCGGATGCCGAACTCCGCACGCCGGCGCGCCACCGCATAGGAGACAATTCCGTACACACCAATCATCCCCAGCACGAGCGCCAGTCCGGCAAAGAGACTCAGGAAGAACCGGAGTCGCAGCGGCTCCGCGAGCGCCCTTGCCACCACCCCGTCCATGGTGGTCACCCGGAAGATCGCCGCACGGGAGTCCACCTCGTTCACCACTGCGCGAACGCTCATGACGACTGGTGCGGGGTCGGTAGAGGTGCGGAAGACCAACGCTTGAACCACCCCCGGTCTGCCTGCCTGCGCATATGGCACGTAGTACACGACCGGGTTTTCCCCGATCATCCCGACCATCCGGGTCTCTTTGAACACCCCAACGACCGTCCGCCATTCGGAACCTCCCAGAAAGCCGGATGCGATCCGTCGTCCGATGGGATCCTCCCCAGGCCACATGCGGCTTGCGAAGGACTCACTGACGGCTAGCACCAGGGGCGCTCCCGCGGCATCTGAGGCTTCAAAGCCGCGCCCTTTCCGGATCTCGATCCCCATGGTCTCGAAGAACCGGGGAGTGGCCCACCGAAAGAGACTGTTCGGTCGCTTGGTCCCCGTCAGATCCTCACGACCCTCGACGGTGATCGGGCCCTGCCACCCCCCATCCCGGACCGGCAGTCGGTTGGTGTAGCCCGCAGATACGACGCCGGGCAGGGTTTCGATGCGCTCCAAGACTGAACGGAAGAAGTCCAGTCGCTCCGGATCGCTCAGTTCATCGGGGCTCACCATAAGATCCATCGCCACGACGCCGGCGGGCTTGAATCCAGGGTCGAGAGCGCTGATACGTTCCACTGATCGGATGAGAAGTGTCGCCCCCACGACGAGTACCACCGCGAGCATGACCTCGAAAGCCACGAGCGTGTTGTGAGCGCGATGCGTCCCCGCACGTCCAGTCTCGGTCCGCTCTCCGCCCAACGCACCTTCGATACGACTGCTAAGCAGCCGCCGAATCGGGAAGATGGAGACAACCCCACCCACCATGAGGGCCAGCCCGAGGGAGACCGCGAACGTGGTCCAATCCAGTGCAAGGGTGTCGCCGAAACCACCCTGGAGTGGCAACTTGGCCACGAGGGAACGGAACATGATAGCCGCCACAGCCGCGCCGGCTATTCCTGACAGCAAGGCGAGGGTGAGTGACTCGGTAAGGACCTGACGGGCGACGCGGCCACGCCCGGCACCGAGTGCGGTACGAACCGCCATCTCCTGCGTGCGGTCGGATGTACGCGCGATGAGCAATGCCGCGGTATTGGTGCAGGCCATGAGCAACAAGATCGTAACGGCACCGAGCACAAGCAGCACGGCGGGCTTCACGTCGCCGAGGAGGTATTCCCGCAAGGGAGTGACATGGGCCCCGACCGTCTTGTCCCACGCTTCCGGATAGGTGAACCGTTCACCGAGTGCAGTAGCGATGTCCTCAACGCTCTGCGCAACCGCCACCGGTGCGGCGGACGATGCGACCCTGCCCACGAGAACGAGCCAACCGTTGTTCGCATAGTTCGATGAGGCAGGATCGAGGTCGAGCGGTCGCCAGAGCCGGAACTCCGGCGTGGGAAAGTAGAAGCTCCGGGGCATCACACCGATGACCGTGGTCGAAATACCACCGAGTTGTAGCCGGGTCCCAACGACGTTGGGGTCGCCACCCAACTCCTGTTGCCAGAGCCCATAGCTGATCACCACCACGGGTTCGGCCCCGGGTCGATCCTCGCCCGCAGCGAAGGTCCGTCCCATGAGCGGGGCCGCGCCGAGGACATCGAATAGCTCGGCAGAGGCCACCGTGGTCTCGAGGAGGGTGGTTCCGGCTTCCGTGTGGAGCAGGACCGCATCGGTCGAGAACGCTGCGAGATCATCAAAGGCCTGCCCGCGCCCCTTTACATGGTCGAACTCGACCCCCCGCCAGTTGTAGTCACTCCAGAACACCTGTACCCCGTCCTCATCGGTGACCGGGAGGGGGCGGAGCATGAGCCCATTCACGACGCTGTAGAGGGCCACCGTCGCGCCGAGCCCCAGCGCGAGTGTGAGGACGGCAACCGCAGTGAAACCTGGTTGCCGCCTGAACTGCCGGAAGGCATGTCGGATGTCGGCAGACAGGTCGCCGATCACACCGACACCCCACGCTTCCCTGACGCGCTCCTTCTGCCGAACGGAGCCACCGAAACGCCGCCGGGCCTCTTGCCGTGCCGCGGTGGGGGCCAGCCCCTCCGCCTCGAGTTTCCGTGCCTCCATGTCGAGATGGAATGCCATCTCGTCGTCGAGTTCATGCTCCATGGAGCCAGGTCGGAAGAGCGCCTTGAGACGAAAACCGAGATCGTCGAAGAACCGCATGGCACCTCCTCAGGTGGTGGCGGTCATAATGCGAATGACTCCGGCGGAAACCCGTTCCCAGTGCTCCGACTCTCGTTGGAGCTGGCGTTCCCCGGAGCGAGTGAGTGAGTAGTACCGGGCCTTGCGGTTGTTCTCGGTCGTTCGCCAGCCCGACCGGATCCAACCCTCCCGGGTGAGTCGGTGGAGGCTGGCATACAGGGACCCCTGCTGCACGCGAAGCAATTCCCCGGACATCTGCTGGATTCGTTCCGAGATTCCCCAGCCATGCATGGGTTCGAGGGCCAGAACCTTGAGGATCAGCATATCCAGAGTCCCCTTGATGAAATCGGTCTTCTCCACGCCCATGGTCGCGTCTCCAGGTAGTCAGAGCTCCCCTCGGTAACCGAGAGATAATGTACCCCTAGACGCGGCGGGTACCAGAAAGGTTGCAACCAGAGTTGGGGAGACCTTGCGCAGCCCTCCTGAGCGGCCGATTCTCTGTGACACCTCCACGGAACCGAGATTCGTGTCAGACACCATTGCGCGCCTGAATGCCGCCCTTGCCGACCGCTACCGCCTTGAAGAGAAAATCGGGGCCGGGGGGATGGCGACCGTCTACCTCGCGCATGACCTACGCCACAATCGCAAGGTGGCGCTCAAAGTCCTTCGGCCCGACCTGGCGGCCCTGATTGGTGCCGACCGCTTCCTCAAGGAGATCGAAACCACCGCCAACCTGCAGCACCCGCATATCCTCCCGCTCCACGACTCCGGTGAGGCCAACGGTTTTCTCTATTACGTGATGCCATTCGTCGAAGGCGACACGCTGCGAGACAAGCTCACCCGGGAAAAGCAACTGAGTGTGGACGAGGCGATCGACCTGATTCGCGGGGTCGCTGCGGCCCTCGACTACGCGCATCGCAATGGGGTGATTCACCGCGACGTCAAACCGGAGAATGTGCTGCTCCACGACGGTCAGGCCACGGTGGCCGACTTCGGGATCGCGTTGGCCGTGCGGCAGGCCGGCGGCACCCGACTCACCGAAACCGGACTCTCCATCGGCACGCCGTCCTACATGAGCCCGGAGCAGGCGATGGGCGATCGCGAACTCGACGCCCGGAGCGACATCTACTCACTCGGCGCCATGCTCTACGAAATGCTCGCTGGCGAGCCGCCGTTCGTCGGAGGGAACGCACAGGCCATCGTCGCGAAGATCCTGACCGAGGCACCACCGCTGGTGACCAAAGCGCGAGCGACGGTCCCGCCCCATGTTGCGGCGACGATCCAGAAAGCGCTGGCCAGGCTTCCCGCCGATCGTTTTTCCACCGCCGCCGACTTTACCGCCGCGCTGCTCAACCCGGGGTTTACCACCGGAACGGTGACCAATCTCGACGGCCAGCCGAAGCGGTCGCTTTGGAACCCTTTTAGCCTGGCTGCAACGGCTGTGGCCATCGCCGCCATCGTGGTAGCGGGATGGGTGCTTCTTCGACCCATCGCCAAGCCGGTCACCCGGGTCGTGTTGGGGTTCGCCGCCGGACAACCGGTACCGGCCTACTACGGTGGACCCACCGACGACCGCCTCGCTCTCTCCCCCGATGGAACGCGACTCGTGTACCAGGTAGGTACAAACGGGGACCATTTTCTTGTCGTTCGTCACCTGGCCCAGTTGGAGGCACGGACCCTCCCCGGCACCGAGGACGGGGGGTACCCTGATATTTCCCCCGATGGCGAGCGCGTGGCCTTCTTGGATCGGGGAGGTGTGACACCGCGTATCAAGGTCGTGTCGCTCGCCGGCGGTCCCGCCACGACGGTGGTCGAAGGGGATGTCGGCAGTCCTCCAGCCTGGAGTTCGAGGGGCGAGCTCTATTTCCTCGACGGGAGCGGGTTCGTCGTCCGGAAGGTTTCCGCCGGAGGGGGCCCGGTTGAAGAAGTGGTGCGACTCACTCCTCCAGGCGATCTACCGGGGTCGAGAGCGGCGACCACCAACCCTACGCTTGGCCTGGGTACTGGCCAGACCTTTGGTGTCTCCACGGGGACAGGACGGTTCAATCACCCTCAGGTGCTTCCCACCGGCGGCCTGCTCTTGACGTGGGTGCCGAGGGACAATCGCGCGACCAATTTCGGCCTCTACGCCGCGGACCCGGCCACGGGAGCGACCCGCCTCCTCATGGGCGGGGCTGCCCAGGGACGCTACGCCTCCTCCGGCCATCTGGTCTACGTCACGATCAACGATCAGGACTTCTCGGGTACGCTGATGGCCGTGCGCTTCGATCTCCGGCAGATGGAGATTCGGGGTAGGCCGCTTGCCGTGACGGAGGGGCTCGACGTCCGGAACCGGGGGAATCTCGACCTCTCGATTTCCGACGACGGGACGCTGATCTATTCGACACTGGGCGCCCCAGCCACGGAGGATTTCGTGTGGGTCTCCCGTGACGGTACGGTGGAAATGGTGGACCCAACCTGGACCGGCTATCACGAGTTCGAGGGGCTTGCGCTCTCCCCCGACGGCACGCGGCTGGCGGTGGAATTGGCGCAGGATGGCCGGACTGATATCTGGATCAAGCAACTCGATCGCGGGCCGCTCTCGCGGCTCACCTTCGACGGGTCGGACAACATCGATCCGTCATGGAGCACCGATGGGCGCTGGGTGAGCTTTCATTCGGTGCAAGACTCGACGCTCGGCATGTGGCGTCGGGCCGCAGATGGCAGCGGTCCCCCGGAACCGCTGTTCGACATCCAGGGGCCGACGGTCACGCGCTGGTCTCCCGACGGCGGTTGGCTCCTCGGAGTCCACTTCAGTCCCGAGGGGTCCGATGTGGTCGCGATGGAAATCGGAGTCGACAGCCAGCCTCGGCCCCTCGTGGCGGAACGGTTCAACGAAACCACACCTGCCCTTTCCCCCGATGGACGATGGCTCGCGTACGCGTCCGACGAGTCGGGGCGTCTCGAGATCTACGTCCGACCGTTCCCTGATGTCGGGTCCGGGCGGTGGCAAATTTCGACGGACGGTGGCGTGGAACCTCTCTGGGGTCCGAACGGCCGCGAACTGTTCTATCGCAGCAGCGACGGGGACGTCGTGCAGGTTGTAGATCTTTCGCGCGGCCCCAACACGCCGATCCACATGACGCCCATCCGACCGGGTGTGACACTGGAACTGAATGATGGAGAGGTCCTCTACGCCATCTCCCCGGATGGCACACGACTGATGATGATCCAGCAGGCAGGGTCGGGCGACGCGACGGGAGACATCATCCTGGTTCGTAACTGGTTCGAAGAACTGAAGCGGCAGGTGCCCGAGTGAAGCGCGTTCCGCAACCAAACCGGCGAGGGAGACGGCTCGCGTTCCTGCTGTCCCTTTGTTTCGCATCCCTGCTCCCGGCTCAACGTCCGGAGCCGGTCGATCTGCTTCTGCTGAATGGCCGGGTGTTGGACGGGGCGGGGAATCCTTGGGTCGTCCGGGACATCGGCGTCGCGGGCGACCGGATCGTCTTCGTGGGTCAGGCCGGGAGTGCGGGAGTGATTTCTCGGGATACCGTGGACGTCACCGGACTCCTGGTCACGCCGGGCTTCGTGGACGCCCACAGTCACGCCGAACTCGATCAACCCTACGGCCGCGATGCGCTCCCCTTCCTCTACCAGGGGATCACCACGGTGGTGCTCGGCGTGGACGGCGGCGGAACCAACGCGATCAGCGAGACCTTCGCGGGATACCTGGCAAACGGTATCGGCGTCAACGTCATCCATTTCGTGGGTCACGGGGCCGCCCGACGGGCCGTGATGGGCAGTGAGGCTCGCGCGCCCACGGCATCGGAACTCGATGCGATGAAGTCGTATATCAGGCGTGGCATGGAAGAAGGAGCGGTTGGTATCTCGACGGGTCTCTTCTACAGCCCTGGAACATTTGCCGCGACCGACGAAGTCGTCGAGGTCACCCGCGTCGCCGCAGAGTACGGTGGTATCTACGACACGCACGATCGCGATCTCGGCGCGGCCTACCCCGGAATCGGTTTCCTCAACTCGATGCGCGAAGCGATCGAGATCGGAGAACGGGCGGGGACGGCGGTCATTTTCAGCCACCTGAGTCCCCAAGGAAAACAGAACTACGGACGCGCCAACGAAGCGGCGGCGCTGATCGATGCGGCACGCGCACGCGGCGTGAACGTGATGGCCGCGCACCATCCCTACACGGCAACCCAAAGCAATCTTCGATCGTACACCGTACCCGATTGGGCAGCCGCAGGGGGAGATGGTGCAATGCTGGCGCGGTTCCAGGACTCCGAGACCGTCACGCGTCTCGACGACGAGACCATGCGGATGCTGGCGATTCGCGGCGGTGCCGAGAAGATCCTCTTTGCCGACCCCCGACCCGCCCTCAACGGGAAAACCCTCGCCGAGGTCGCCACCGAGATGGGGCTCCCCGTGCCTGCCACGGTTCGCCGCATCCTCACCGAAGGGAATGCGGCGGTGATGAATCTCGACCTCTACGACACCGAGAACATCAAGTATCTGGCGCGGATGGAGTGGATGATGACCTGCACGGATGGTCGGACCCCTCCTCCCGGCGCCGACATCACCCACCCGCGACCGTTTGGGGCCTTCCCTCGCAAACTGCGGATGGTCGCCCTCGAGGACTCGGTCGTGAGCTTGCCGTTCGTGGTTCGTGGAATGACCTCGCTGGCAACCACGTTCTTCGGAATCCCGGATCGCGGTATGGTGCGTCCAGGGCTCTATGCCGATCTCGCGATCTTCGATCTCTCGCGCGTTCGCGATCGGGCCACCTTCGAGGACCCCCATCAGTATGCCGAAGGTGCGGTGCACGTGCTGGTCAACGGCCGCTTCGCCATTCGAGATGGGAAAGCCACGCACACCCTAGCGGGTAAGCCCCTTCCTCGTGGCGGTTAATATCGCCCCCACCCGATTTGGCCCCATGAGATGCGAAAGGTGAATGTCATGTTTCGACGGCGTTTGTGCACTGCAGTGGTTGGCCTAGTCGCTACAACTTCACTTCACGCCCAGACCCCCGCCCGCGCACCCCTCACGGGGACACCGGAGCTCGCGGCCATCGAGCAATTGAAGTGGCGCTCCATCGGACCCGCCAATCAGGCTGGCCGGATTCCGATGGTGGTGGGTATCCCGGGCAACCGCTCGATCTACTATGTGGGTTCGGCTGCGGGTGGGCTGTTCAAGACCACCAATGGTGGGGTCACCTTCGAAGCGCTCTTCGACGATCAGTCCAACGCCTCGATCGGCGACCTGGCCATCGCACCCTCCGATCCGAACATCCTGTATCTCGGCACGGGGGAGGGGAACCCGCGCAATACGGCGAGTGTGGGTGACGGGGTGTACAAATCATTCGATGCCGGGAAGCACTGGAAGAAGATCGGTCTCGAAAACACGGAAAAGATTCCCCGGATCCGGATCGACCCCCGCAACCCGGACGTGGTTTTCGTCTGCGCACTCGGTAAGACCTGGGGACCCAACGAGGAACGTGGGCTCTTCAAGACCACCGATGGCGGCATCACCTGGAAGAAGATGCTTTACCGCGACAACCTCACCGGATGCAGCGATGTGGATATCGACCCCGGCAACGCCAACGTGGTGTGGGCCGGGATGTACACCCATCAGCGCTGGCCCTGGTACTTCACATCGGGTGGCGGAGAGACGGCGCTCTACAAGTCGGTGGATGGTGGCGAGACCTGGGCCCGCCTCTCCGGGAAAGGCAACGGGCGAGGGCTGCCGGAAGGGGACATGGACCGGATCGGGGTCTCGGTACATCGCGCCAACCCGGATGTCGTCTATGTGCTCTCCGAAACGAAAACCGAAGGCGAACTCTGGCGCACCGACGATGGTGGTGAGACATGGGCCACGGTCAACCGTTCGCCCAACATCAACTTCCGACCTTTCTACTACTCCGACGTCCGTTCCGACCCGGTCAACCCCAACGTTGTCTACACGCTCTCCGGGTCTCTCAACAAGTCTGAGGATGGAGGCAAGACCTTCCAGACCATCCGACGCGACATCCACGGCGACCATCAAGCGATGTGGATCGACCCGACCGACCCGCACTACATCCTCGAGGGCTCCGACGGCGGGTGGCAATTGAGCTACGACGCGGGGGACAACTGGGAAGTGGTAAAGTCGCACTCGTTTGCCCAGTTCTATCATCTCAACGTCGATATGGAGCGTCCCTACAACATCTGTGGCGGGTTGCAGGACAACGGTCACTGGTGCGGCCCCAGCCAAACCCTCTCCAATCAGGGTAACCGTCGAAACGATTGGGTGACTGTCAGCGGCGGCGACGGTTTCTTCGCCGTGCCCGACCTCGATCACCCGTTCATGGTCTACTCTGCCTCCCAAGGCGGCGGGATTGTGATCACGGACCTGCGCACCGGCGATCAGCGATCCATCCATCCCTATCCTCGCCGGGTCGGGTCGGCCGGAGATTCCCTCGCAGAGCACAAGTACCGCTTCAATTGGAACGCGCCGATCGTCCTCGCGCCCCACGACCCACACACCGTCTACTTCGGTGGCAACGTGGTGTTCCGGACGCGGAACTACGGGCAGTCCTGGGACGTGATCTCGGGAGACCTCACCACCAACGACAAGAGCAAGCAACAGTCCTCTGGTGGGCCGATCGTCACCGACAACACAGCGGCGGAATTCCACGCGACGATTCTTTCGATCGCGCCCTCGCCGGTGGATTCGATGGTCATCTGGGTCGGCACCGATGACGGCAATATTCAATTGAGCCGAGACGGAGGAACTACCTGGCGCAACACCTCGCAGAACCTGCGGGGCATTGCACCTTTTGCCTGGATCTCGACGATCGATGCGTCGCCGCACGATGCGGGCACCGCGTTCGTCGCGGCATCGCATTGGCAGACCGGGGACTACACCCCGTATGCCTATGTCACCCGGGATTACGGACGGACCTGGTCCCTCATCTCCTCCAATCTCCCGCGGCGCGGCTGGGTACACGTCGTGCGACAGGACCCCCGGAACCCCGACCTGCTCTATGCCGGAACCGAGTTTGGGATTTACGCTTCCTGGGACGCCGGGGCACGCTGGCACGACCTTCGGAAAGGTCTTTCCGCGGCACCGGTACGGGATCTTCTCGTGCACCCAAGAGACAACGACCTGATCATCGCGACCCACGGCCGAGGGCTCTATGTCTTGGACGACATCGCCCCACTGCAGCAGCTCGGTCCGGCGATGTCCGATGCGGTCACGCTCTTCCAACCCCTGCCGGCGGTGCGGTATGTGATGTGGAGTCGGGACGGGAATCTGGGTCAGAAGACTTGGAGTGGCGAGAACCCGCCCTACGGAGCAGTGATCTCCTATGCGGTGCACGACACGACGCGCAACCTCCGGCTCACAATCATGGACGAAGCGGGCAATCCGATTCGGACCTTACGCGATAGCCTCGCCACGCCAGGAGTGCACCAGATCGTCTGGGATCTGCGCTACGACGCCGATCCCCCTGGTGACAGACCTGCCGCCGTCGCGGGTAGCAGCGGTGGCGGGGGTGGCGGGGGCTTCTTCGGGTTCGGTGGCGGTGGACCGTCTGTTGTTCCCGGCGTGTACAGCGTCACCCTGTCGGCTGTGGGTCAGGAGGTCACCAAACCACTTACGGTCGAGCTCGACCCGCGGGCAGTGGTTTCGATGGACGATCTCATTGCGCAACGTGATGCGGCACTCCAACTGCGTGAACTCCGGAGCAGGGTCAACCGGATCGTCTCGCAAACCGAAGGCCTGGTGCGGCAACTCACCGAGGTGGGTGGAAACCTGCGGCGCAATGCGGCCTCCGAACGAGAGGCGATCGCCGAAGCGAGGGCCGCCCTTACGGAGTTGACGGAGTTCAAGGACACCGATCTCGAGCGCCCGCTGCAGGGCCTCGGATATCGGCAGTACCCACGACTCAGCGAGGAGGTCCGGTCGCTGTACGGCCAGGTCACGCGGTCGCTGAGCCGTCCCACGGACGCCCAAGTGGGCCGGTACGGGGAATTGACGGCCGAGACCGAGGCGGCACAGGCGAAACTCAATGCGATCGTGAACGGACGCATTGCGAAGTTGAACGAGTTGCTGAAGGACTTGCCACACATCATCGTACCGGGAGGGCGGATTAGCTGATGAGTCAGAGGTTGTTGGGTGGGCGTGTCGCCCCGGTTCTCTTGTTCGGTGTCCTCGCGTCCATACCTCTCGCCGCGCAGTCCGCCGAGCGCACCGAGTCACCGGTTGCGGTGTCTGGGCAAGTGTTCGAAGATCGCAACGGCAACGGGGTTCGGGACGACGGCGAACCGGTCATGGCAGGGATTGCCGTGTCGGACCAGGTCCAGGTGGTGCGAACTGACACCCAGGGCAGATTCGCATTCGAGGCCGCGGGATATGGATTCGTATCCGTGGCCCAGCCCACAGGCTTCGTCGTGCGAGGCCCCTTCTGGCGGCGTGTCACGGCCGGCGAGGACATGGCCTTTCCGCTGGTACGCATCGGCGAGTCGACCGCGTTCGATTTCCTTCACGCCTCGGACACCCACATCAGCGAGGCGTCGGTCGAACGCACAAGACGCCTTCGCACCCTTGCCGACTCGCTCAAACCAGCATTTGTACTGATCACCGGCGACCTCGTCCGCGATGCGCTTCGGGTCAATGAAGAGACCGCTCGGGGGCTCTACGAGATACTCGAACGCGAGATCGCGTTGTTCACCGTGCCGGTCTATACCGTCCCGGGCAATCACGAAATCTTCGGCATCGAGCGCGCGAGTTCACTGGTAAGCTCCAAGCACCCCCTCTATGGCAAGCGGATGTACCGGCACTATCTCGGTCCCGACTACTACTCGTTCACCTGGGGTGGGGTGCACTTCGTGGGGCTCAACAGTGTGGACTACGATGACACCGCGTATCACGGCCACGTGGACGACCTCCAAATGAAGTGGCTCGAACGCGACCTCGCCACGATTGGCGACGACACACCCGTGGTCACCTTCAACCATATCCCGTTCGTGAGTACCGGCCCGGTGCTCTACGGCGTAGATGAAAACAGCGTGGCGCCCACCGTGATCGAGATCCGAGGCGTGCCCCACTTCCGACACACGGTCTACAACAAGGACCAAGTGCTCGATCTCATCGGCGACAGGCTGGCCATCGCACTCGGTGGCCATTTCCACCGTCTCGAGAGGGTGGAGTACGAAACGACACATGGGCGACGACGGATCTATCAGACGGCGGCGGTCGTGGGGCCTCCCACCGGAACCGGACCGCTCGGGAGTGTGTCGGGGGTGACCCTCTACCGGGTGCGGGATCGCATCGTCGACAACGGGACTTTCATCCGATTGGATCCTTAGTCCACCACGGATGGTGCGCCGGGGCGGTGTGCCGGTGCGTAGCGTTCGAGGTAGCGGTTTACCCGCACTTTGCGGGCTGTGTTCTTGGAACTCATGTACCGGACCTTCCCGAAGATTGGTCGCTCCGGACCCCATGGACGATCGTACCGCCCGAACGTCCAGAGAATGCCACTGTACGAGTTTGGGTCCTGGCCATCCAAGGCAAAGCGATCGTTCAGGGTAATCAAGACGTCGAGGGCGACTTCCGGAGACTCGGACCATTCGAGGACCTTCTTGGCCCACAGCATCCTGAGATAGTTGTGCAGTCTGCCCTCGGTACGCAGTTGAGTCTGTGCGGCGTTCCACAGGCGGTCGTGGGTGTGTCCTCCCGCGAGCTCCTCGAGGGTGTACAGGTGAGGACGAGGATCGTCGGCGTGGTCGGATAGCGTGTCACGCGCCCATGTGGGGAGGGAGGAGAAGTCCACATAGTCGTGGCGGTGCTGACACATGTTGTATCCCAGTTCCCGCCATGTCACCAGTTGGTCCACGAAATCGGCCCCACCCTCCTGCATCCCCCAGCCAGAGCGGCTTCCACGATCTTCCGGCCGCAACTGGTCCGGGGCCCACTCCGCCCATTCCGCGACGCGCCAGAAGACGTCATGGGCGCCGATGTGCCCAGCACGCAGATAAGGAGAGAGCTCGCTCGTGGCATCCTCATCGGGGACATTCCGGTCCCGCGCATACCTCGACAGCCGCGATGTCAAGAAATGATCCAGCGCAATCGCTCCCGCTCGAGCGCCACCTCGCTGCGGGGCGACTCCCACTTCGTGGTCGATCGGCAGCGCGGTCAATGCGGTGGGTGTCGCGGCCAGGAGCTCCGGGGTGGCGGCGGGCCACCGTGCCGCGATCGCGGGAGGCACTTTACCGAGGGATGGGAGACCCAGGTCCGAGAGTGGTTCGACGAGCGGTGACTCCGCGAGGTGGTCGCCCAACTCCCGATGCAGGAGACGTCGAAAGGAATAGGCAGTGGGATAGGGTCGCTCCGGGACTCCGAGCGGAACGAGCCCATTGCTGTCCACCGCTTCGACTCGTGGGCGCATGCGAGGTTCCACATTTCCGTGCGGTCGACGGAGAAAGGCCGGCACGTCATCGGTCACCACGACCGCGGCGTGCTCGGCCAGGGCTGAGGGGAGGTCGACCCCCTCCCCGGGAGTGGGTTCCACGTAGGGGTAGTAGGTGACCTCCGTAGTGGCGAATCGGGCGGCGTTGTCGTGCATGCCCTGCAGCGTGAAGGCATGGAGGCGATCGCTGGCCCAGGGATAGGTGATCGGTAGTGTTTCCAGGACCACCAGAGGCTTGCTGGTCGCGTGCGCCCAGTGGAGAGCTCGCTCCAAAGCGAAGTTGAATCGGCACCGCCGGGTCGCGTGCATCCAATAGAGCACAAACTCGCCGTCACCTCGGACGGGGGTGTCGCGTACGAGTCGCACTCGGTTCATTGGCACCACGGTCGACACTCCCGGCAAGACTGATCGGATGGCATGCGAGAGGGAGGTGGGACAATGCCCACCTCCTTCCCGCACCGCCGGTTAGAAGTTCGCTCGAAAGCCTAATCCGAAAGGCCAGACCCAGCCGGCCTTGGTACCGAGCTCAGCCTCCTTGGTGAAGGCGATATCTCCCTGGGGGCTGATCAGGAGATCGAACTGATCCGAGAGCGCGATGGCGATTTTGGCGCCCGCGTTGATCGCGGGATAGGTGAAGCTTTCTGCCAAATCTCCGCCGAATTGGACGAGGCCGCCGCCCAGGTTGACCGTCACGGTCACCTTCTCGGAGGTGTAGAGATCGTAGCCGACCTTCCCCATCAAGTGGTAGGTGTTGATCTTCCCGGTTTCACCCTTGATGCCATGGTAGCCGACATCCCCGTCGACCATGAGGCGGATCCGGTCGCTCGCGAGATAGCCCAACCCTGCACCGAATCCAGGGCCGACTTCGGCGGCATCGGCGATCCCGAAGGTTGGCACCACGGCCACGCCGCGCGCCTCAAGGCTGAACTGCGCCTCTGCCGGACTGGCCAGCAGGGCGAAGAGTGCCAGGACTGGCAAGGACTTCTTGATCATATTCCCGTTCTCCTTTGAACTCGAGTGAATCACGACAGAAACGTGGCAAACGCCACGTGGGACCGGCCCATCTGCCGTTTCCCGAGGGCAGAATACACAACCGGAGCTTGTTTGTCAAGCGTTTGTCTAGTATTCTATTGGACATATTCTCTACAAAGGTGTCATGAGCAACCAGAACAGCGCGCGACGAGTGTTGGTGACGGGGGCCTCAGGCTATGTGGGCGGGCGACTTGCCCCGCGCCTCGCGGCGGCGGGGTTCGGGGTCCGGTGCTTAGCCCGGCGGCCGGAGGAACTGGCGCACCGGATGCCGGGCGGTGTCGAAGTGGTCGGCGGTGACCTGCGGGACCCCGCAGCCGCACGATCGGCGCTCGAGGGGGTGGAAAGCGCCTTTTATCTCGTGCACTCGATGGGGCGCTCCGAGCACTTCGCGTCTGAGGAGGCCGCGATGGCCACCACATTTGCCGAGGCGGCGAGGGACTCGGGTGTTCGACGTATCATCTACCTCGGCGGGCTTGGGGCTGACGGTCGGCTCTCCCCGCACCTCGCATCACGCCAACGCGTCGGGGAGTTGTTACGGGCCTCAGGTGTGCCAACCATCGAATTCCGGGCGTCGATCGTCATTGGATCCGGGAGCCTGTCGTTCGAGATGATTCGCTCGCTGGTCGAGCGGCTTCCGGTCATGGTGACCCCCCGATGGGTGAGCAAGAAGGCCCAGCCGATCGGGATCGAAGACTTGCTGCAGTATCTGATAGCCGCGCTCGCCCTCGAGGGGTCCACGTCCGGGGTGTTCGAGATTGGGGGAAAGGACCAGGTGTCCTACCGTGACCTGCTCCTCGAATATGCTCGGCAGCGAGGGCTGCACCGCGTCATGATACCGGTACCGGTGCTGACGCCGCGTCTGTCCAGTCTCTGGCTCGCTCTCGTGACACCCGTGTACGCCAGGGTCGGGCGCCAGTTGGTCGATTCGATTCAGCACGATACCGTGGTAACCGACGAGCGAGCTCTTGCCGTTTTCCCCCTTCGACCCGCGGGCATGAGTGCTGCCATCGCCCGTGCCTTGGCCAATGAGGATCGCGAGTTTGCGGAGACGCGGTGGTCGGATGCCTTCTCATCCTCGGGGTTGTCGATGCACTACGGTGGGGTCTCTCTCCACCGCCGCATTATCGACTCCCGGGCCATCAACGTTCCCGTTCCACCAGCTGTTGCTTTTCGACCCATCGAGCGCATCGGCGGAGCCAATGGGTGGTACTTCGCCGACTCGGTCTGGACACTCCGGGGTTGGCTCGACCTTCTCGCCGGTGGTGTTGGGATGCGCCGAGGCCGACGCGATCCCGAACAACTCGTGCCGGGAGATGCCGTGGACTGGTGGCGCGTGGAGGCCGTGGATCGCGGCGTCCGTCTCCGACTCCGGGCGGAGATGAAACTGCCCGGACGTGCATGGTTGCAGTTCGATGTCGAAAGAGCGGAAGGGGGGAGTGTGGTCCGTCAGACGGCCCTCTTCGACCCGCGGGGCTTGCTGGGGCTCCTCTATTGGTATGCCCTCTACCCAATTCACGTGATCATCTTCCGAGGCATGCTGCGCGAGATTCAGCTGCGGGCTATCGCGCTGGCCTCGTCGACCAACTCCACAACTTCGGTCTAGGCGCTGACGACCAGGGCTTGGAGCACGGCTCTCAGGCTCGGCACGTCTCTCACCCATACCCCTCGAAGCTGGCGGATCGTCTCTTCGTACGTCTGCGAAGCTTGTCCTCCCACGAGAAGTGCCACCCCCTCCCCGAGGAGTTGACCTAAGTGCATCAACTCGTCCCGGATATTCGGCGCCGTGGTCGTGATACTGACCGCCACGGCGCGGGCGCGGGTGGCCTCGGCGACGCGGGCGATTTCCTGCGCTGGCAGGTCGCCCGAGAGGAACATGGTTCGCCAACCCTCCAATGCCGCGACTGCGGTTACCAGGAGCGCACCCAATTCATGTCGCTGCTGAGCTGGAGTCGCGACGAGGATCAGTGGCGCCTCGTCTCCGGGTTGCAGGGTTTCCGTGAGACGCATGAGTGTCTGTCGGAGTAGCCCAGAGGCTAGGTGTTCGTAGCCCGCTGACATCTCCCCGGTATCCCAGAGTCGGCCGATCTCATACATCAATGGGCGAGCGACGGACTCGAGGAACACCAAGGGTGGCAGGGCACTACAGGCCCGTTCGAGCCCCAGGCGCAAACGCTTCGGATCACAGGCGGTCGCCGCACCCACGACCTCTCGCAGATATGGGGTGGCGTCGTGCTCGTCAGTGCGCCCTGTCGCTGGAGTGCGGGTGCCTTCTGCCGCGCGATCCTCCGCCACGAGTTGCTGGAGTTCGGGGAGCCCCAGTCGGGCGACCTGCCCCACCCGGCGTCCAGCACCGATCGCCAACCGGATCAGGCGGAGCCGCTCCACGTCGAGATCCGAGTACCGGCGCCGACCCGTCGTGCTCCGACCTGGGGTAACCGCCTCATAACGGCGTTCCCACGCGCGCAGGACGTCGGCCGTCAATCCCGCTCGGCGGGCCACGACCTGAATCGGGTGGCGGGGCTCGGTGGAGAATTCCATTTCAGAGGACAAACTAGAGAAACGTACACCCTTTGTCAAATATTGGTCTTTGACAAAACCTTGACAACATGGCATTCACTCGATATAATCATCGACAGGTGCTGGACAAGCTGTCTTTTCGAGCAACCGTGCTCAACATGTCGTTCAACCTCGGAAAAGGAGTTCACCATGTTTCGTGCTGTCATCCCCGCTGTCGCCCTCGCTGCTCTGGGGTTTGCACCCCAGGCCGCCGTTGCCCAGACCAAGGCTCCGGCGCCGGATATCGTTGAGATTGCCGCATCTGCCGGCACCTTCAACACGCTGGTCGCCGCGGTCAAGGCCGCTGGCCTGGTCGATGTACTGAAGAGCGATGGCCCGTTCACGGTCTTTGCCCCGACCGATGAGGCGTTCGCCAAGCTCCCGGCGGGCACCGTCGAGAGTCTCCTCCTGCCGGAGAACCTCGAGCAGTTGAAGGCCGTGCTGACCTATCACGTTGTAGCCGGAAAAGTGCTCGCCAAGGATGTGGTCGGGCTCAAGACCGCCAAGACGGTGCAGGGGCAGTCGCTGACGGTCAAGATCATGAATGGGGTACCGATGGTCGATAACGCCCAGGTGATCAAGACCGACATCATGGCCAAGAATGGCGTGATTCACGTGATCGATCAGGTCGTGTTGCCCAAGACCAACAAGTAGTTTCCAGGGCCGCCTGCGGTGGACCGCCCTTCTCTGGTCCATCGCAGGTAGGTTCCCTCCAACTCGATATCGCCCCTCCGCTTGGGATGCGATGTCACCTGATGCACTGAGGAGACGGTGAGCATGGGTTGGATCTCTCGGGTGGCCAAGTCGTTTGTCTTGTGGTTCGACACGCATGCCGTTGCTCCGGACACGATGTTGGCCAAGGACGTGGTGGACTGGTACCGCGTGATCCCCTTCATCGCCGTGCACGTGGCCTGTCTCGGTGTGATCTGGGTGGGATGGAGCTGGACAGCGGTCGCAATCGCGGCGGGTCTCTACGCCGTGCGCATGTTCGCCATTACGGGGTTCTACCACCGGTACTTTTCACACCGCACCTTCCAGACCTCTCGCCTGACGCAATTCATCTTCGCCCTCCTGGGTGCCAGCTCGGCTCAGCGGGGTCCGCTCTGGTGGGCTGCCCATCATCGAAAGCACCACAGACACTCGGACACCGAGCTCGATGTGCACTCCCCTGGGCAGCATGGCTTCTGGTGGAGTCACATGGGGTGGATCACGGCGCCGGGCAACTTCCCCACGGACCTGAACGAGGTGCGGGATCTCGCGAAGTATCCCGAACTACGCTTCCTGGATCGTTTCGATATCCTGGTTCCGGCCGCACTGGCCGCGACCCTGTTCCTGCTGGGCGGTGCGCAGTGGCTGATCTGGGGATTCTTCGTGAGCACCGTTGTGTTGTTCCACTGTACCTGCTTCATCAACTCGCTGGCACATCAACTCGGGACGCAACGCTACGATACCGGCGACCACAGCCGCAACAGCTTCTTGTTGGCCCTCGTCACCTTCGGGGAGGGGTGGCACAACAACCACCACAAGTATCCCGGGGCAGCACGTCAGGGATTCTTCTGGTGGGAAATCGATCTCACCTACTACGGTCTCTGGCTACTGGCGCGGCTGAGAATCATCTCCGATCTGCGGGGGGTGCCACACCGTCTCCTCCAAGCACGCTCCTGATGCGGATTGCGATCGTGGGGAGTGGGGTATCGGGCCTGATCGCGGGGTACCTGTTGTACCCCATGCATGACGTGACCGTGTTCGAGGCCGATTCGAGGATCGGTGGCCACGTCAACACGATCCCGGTGACGATCGACGGGAATGTCTGGCCCGTGGATACAGGATTCATTGTCTACAACGAACGCAACTACCCCCTCTTCACCAGGCTGCTGGCGCGACTCGGTGTCGAGACCCAGGCGTCTTCCATGGGGTTCAGCGTCCGCTGTGCCAGCACGGGACTGGAGTACAACGGGTCGAGTCTTCGACAGCTGTTTGTCCAACCTCACAATCTCTTGCGCCCGCGATTCTATCGCATGCTGCGGGACATCCTCCGCTTCAATCGCGAGGCCCCGCGGGACGTGGCCGGCGGGACCGCAGCGACCATTCTGGGCGACTACCTGCAGGCTGGGGGGTATGGGCGGGAGGTGAGGGACCACTACCTCGTCCCCATGGGCTCCGCATTGTGGTCGATGCCGCGGAAGAGCGTCACCGAGATGCCGACAGCGTTCTTCGTGCGGTTCTTCGAGCAACACGGAATGCTCACCGTGGATGATCGACCCGAATGGCGCGTCGTGACCGGGGGCTCGGACCGCTACGTGAAGGCTCTGACCGCCGGATTCGGCGAGGCGATTCGCACCCGGTCACCCGTGCACGAGATTCGTCGCGCAATAGACCATGTTCGGGTGAATGGCGAGCGCTTCGATCAGGTGATTCTCGCCTGCCATGCCGATCAGGCTTTGGAAATGCTGGCGGATCCGTCACCCGCCGAAAGCGAGATTCTCGGGAGCTTCCCCTATCAACACAACGAGGCACTGCTCCACACCGATACCTCAATACTTCCCAGCCGATCGCGTGCGTGGGGCGCCTGGAACTACTACCTCCGTGGTGATGCTGAGTCGGCTGCGACCGTGACCTATGACATGAACATCCTCCAGACCCTCTCCGCCCCCGAGACGTTCTGCGTGTCGCTCAACGCCGAGGACATCGTCGATCCGGCAAGGGTGTTGCACCGGGTGGCGTACACCCATCCCCAATACACTGCCAAGGGACACGCAGCACAGGCACGTCGCGCCGAAATCAGCGGCCGAAGGTGCACGCATTACTGTGGCGCCTACTGGGGGTTTGGATTTCATGAGGATGGTGTGCGGAGCGGGGTCGAGGCAGCGAAAGGGTTCGGGGCAGACCTGTGAAAAGTCGACTCTACATCGGAGCCGTCCGACACCGTCGGTTTCACCCAGTGCCCCACGCATTCCGCTACCCCCTCTTCATGCTCTATCTGGACCTGGCGGAACTCCCCGTGGTGTTCGACGGGCGCTGGCTCTGGTCGGCCAGACGCCCCGCTCCAGCCTGGTTTCGCCGAGCCGACTACCTCGGCGACGCAGCCGTACCGCTGGCCGACGCGGTGCGCAATACCGTATCGGCACATGGGGGCAAGCCACCCACCGGACCGATCCGGATGCTCACCCACCTCCGGTACTTCGGGTACGTACAGAACCCGGTCACCCTCTACTACTGCTTCGACACGGACGACCGTTCCGTCGATACGATCGTGGCGGAGATCACCAACACCCCGTGGGGTGAGCGGCACGCCTATGTCCTGACGCGCGAGGACAATCTGGGGAAGAACGGAGTGCAGCGGTTCCGGTTCGAGAAGGCATTCCATGTCTCCCCGTTCATGGCCATGGATCACCAGTATGATTGGCGGTTCAACGAACCGGGACGACGGCTGGTGGTACATATGGAAAACCGTCAGGCCGGCTCGAAGATCTTCGACGCCACCTTGGCGTTACGACGGGAGGCAATGACGGGTCGTGCGCTGGCGTCCGCGCTCGCGCGCTATCCCTGGATCACGGCGCGGGTAGCCCTGGGGATCTACTGGCAAGCACTGCGGTTGGGGATCAAGCGGGTCCCCTTCCACACGCATCCACGAAAGCAGGTTACATGAGATTGCTCCAGGAGCTCACGGAAAGGGCAGTCCGTCAACGCTTGCACCGATTGACACATGGAAGACTCACACTCAACTACGAGACTTCCACCACGGTCTTCGGTCAGGGCAACGGTCCGGCGGTCAGTGTGACAGTCCACGACTCCGCCTTCTTCACCGCACTCGCCTTCGGAGGGCACCTCGGTGCCGCCGAGGCCTACATCGACGGGGCATGGGAAACCGACGACCTCACCAGTTTGGTACAGCTCTTTCTCAAGAACCGCGATGTCCTCGACGGACTGGAGCGGGGGTGGGCCCGTCTCGTGCAACCGGTGCGGAAAGCACTCCACGCGTTGAGCCGAAACTCCCGGTCCGGGAGTCGTCGTAACATTCGGGCACACTACGACCTCGGCAACGAGTTCTTCGCACTCTTCCTCGACGACACGCTCACCTACTCCTGCGGCGTCTTCGAGCACGAGAGCAGCACCATGCGGGACGCCTCCGTGGCCAAGTACGACCGGCTCTGTCGCAAGCTGGAGTTGTCGCCGGAAGATCATGTTCTGGAAATCGGCACCGGGTGGGCCGGTTTCGCCGTACACGCGGCGAGTACGTATGGTTGCCGGCTTACGACCACGACGATCTCCGAGCAACAGTATCAACTTGCGATCAAGCGCGTCGCCGACGCCGGACTCACGGATCAGGTCACCGTCCTGCGGCAAGATTACCGCGACCTCGAGGGTAGCTTCGACAAACTCGTCTCCATCGAGATGATCGAGGCGGTCGGGCATCAATACTTCGACACCTACTTTGCACAGTGCGCGCGCCTCCTCAAGCCGCATGGTCTCGCGGCGATCCAGGCGATCACCATCCAGGACCGGTACTACGATTCCGCGCGTCGCGAGGTGGACTTCATCAAGCGCTACATTTTTCCGGGCAGCTGCATTCCCGCCGTGTCCGTCCTGGCGGCATCGGCCGCGCGTACCGATCTCCGGTTGGTGCACCTCGATGACATCACACCCCACTACGCCGAGACACTCCGGCTCTGGCGGAACCGATTCGTCGCGAACTGGGACCGCATCAAGGCCTTAGGGTTCTCGGCTGAATTCAAACGACTCTGGGAGTTCTACTTCTGCTACTGCGAAGGCGGATTCCGCGAAGCCGTGCTGGGTGACGTGCAACTGCTGTTCGCCAAGCCCGCCGCGCGTCCTGCACTGGCAAGGCCTGGAGCCACATCGGTGGTCACCCCCGCATGATATCACTCGTCCTCATCGGGTGGGCGGTGCTCGCGGTCGCCCTCGGCCTGCTCTGGGCCCGTCAGTTGGTCACTAAGAATGCCACCAGTGTCGACGTTGCCTGGTCGGGTGGACTGGCATTTCTGGCTGGGTACTACGCGTGGTTCGCCGAGGGCGACACCACCCGCCGGGCGCTGGTGGGAACCCTCGCCGGACTCTGGGCCCTGCGACTGGCATGGCATCTCCTGAGTGATCGTGTGTTGCGACACACGGAGGAAGACGGTCGCTATCGCGCGCTTCGGGCGGAGTGGGGGTCGCGTGCCGGACGGAACTTCTTCTTCTTCTACCAAGCCCAGGCGGCAGTGGCCGTGCTGTTTTCCCTCCCCATCCTCGCGGCGATGCGCGGAGGAGCCGTGGATACACTCGCCTGGGCTGGGGTGTTGATATGGTTCGTTGCCGTCGGTGGCGAGACGTTGGCCGACCACCAACTCGCGCGTTTCAGGGCTGATCCGACGAACCGGGGTCACGTCTGTCAGACGGGTCTTTGGCGCTACTCGCGACACCCGAACTACTTCTTCGAGTGGGTCCACTGGTGGGCCTACGTTGTGATTGGCACAGGCGCCTGGCTCACCTGGACCGGTCCTGTGCTGATGCTCCTCTTTCTCTTTCGACTCACCGGGATCCCTTACACCGAACAGCAGGCGCTCCGCAGTCGAGGGGACCGCTATCGCGAGTATCAGCGCACCACGAGCGTGTTCATCCCCTGGTTCCCCCGGAAGTCGTCGTGAGTCCCGCACTCGGTGTTGCCTTGGCCGAACGCGGACTGGTGCCGCTTCCTGGGCTTCGGCTCGGTATCCGTCGACTTCTGGTCGAGCGGCTTCGGGAGCAAGCCGGGGCGCCCGGTATCGAAGACTTTCTCCGCGAACTCGAACGCGCTCCGATTGCGCTCCAGCCGGAGAAGGCCAACCAACAGCATTACGAAGTGCCGCCGGCGTTCTTCGAACTCGTGCTCGGCCCACATCTCAAGTACAGCGGCGCCTACTGGCCCGAGGGGACTCGGGACCTCGGGGAGGCAGAAGCTCGCATGCTCGCCCTGACGTGTGAGCGTGCCGAGCTTGCCGATGGTCAAGCCATCCTGGAGTTGGGTTGCGGATGGGGATCACTGACGCTGTACATGGCCCGGCAGTTCCCGGCGAGTCGGATCGTCGCGGTATCCAACTCTGCCCCGCAACGACGGTTCATCGAGGCTCGGGCACCAGACAACGTCGAAGTCATCACCGCCGATATGAACACATTTGCGACGGATCGCCGGTTCGACCGTGTGGTGAGCGTCGAAATGTTCGAGCACATGCGGAACCATCGCGAATTGCTGCGGCGCATTGCAGGGTGGCTCGGCGAGGATGGCAGGCTCTTCGTGCATGTGTTCTGCCATCACACATACGCCTACCTGTTCGAGACTGACGGCGAACACGACTGGATGGGCCGGTTTTTCTTCACCGCCGGTCTCATGCCGTCCTATGACATGCTGCCTCGGATCGATGGCGACCTCGAACTCGACGCGCGGTGGCCCGTGAACGGTATTCACTACGCCAGGACGGCTGCGGCGTGGCGAATCAATCTCGAGAGACGTCGTCTGGAGGTAATGCACGTGTTGCGGGACACCTACGGAGGCGACGCCGAGCGTTGGTACCACCGTTGGCGACTCTTCTTCCTTGCCTGCGAGGAGCTGTTCGCCTATCACGACGGTGAGGAGTGGTTCGTAGGCCACTACCGTTTTCGGCCGCGCCTGCAACCCGAGTGTGGCCAGAGCACCCAGCCCGCTGATCCATGACCTCAAACCTGCTCGAGCGTCGACAAGTGCTTCCCGCGCCCCTGGAAGAAGTGTTCGCCTTCTTCAAGGACCCGCTCAACCTGAGCATCATCACCCCGCCATGGCTCAATTTTCGTGTGCGCCGGATGACCGATCCGGTCGTGCGACGTGGAACCAGGATCGGCTATGACATCAGGTGGATGGGCTTGCCCATGCGATGGGAGTCGGTCATCGCCGAGTACATCGAAGGGGAGCGGTTTGCCGACGAGATGATTCGAGGACCCTACACCCACTGGTATCATCTCCACTCCTTCCGCCGCGTGCCGAATGGCACCGAAGTGGGCGACCGGGTGGATTACGAACTACCGCTCGGCCCGGTCGGGAGGCTGGCACACCGTGTTCTGGTCCGCCGGCAACTCGAAGGGATCTTCGACTTCCGCAGGCGCCGATTGGAAAAGATCTTCCCGAAAGATCCGGGATAGGCCCGCCACGGTCCCCCTTGCGCCGACAGGCCGAGAGCCCGATTCTACGAGCTTCAACTCCCAGGACACACCCTCAGTGACAGAACCCCGGACCCGTCTCGATGCGGCCCTCGCCGACCGCTACCGCCTGGAGCGGGAACTCGGTGCCGGTGGGATGGCCACCGTCTATCTCGCCGAGGACCTCAAGCACGATCGCAAGGTGGCTGTGAAAGTGCTGCGACCCGAACTCGCGGCCGTGATCGGTGCCGAGCGGTTCCTGCAGGAGATCAAACTCACCGCCAACCTGCAGCATCCCCATATCCTGCCGCTGCATGACTCGGGGGAGGCCGACAGCTTCCTCTATTACGTCATGCCTTACGTGGAGGGAGAGTCACTCCGGGACAAACTCAATCGGGAGAAGCAGTTCGGGGTGGACGAGGCGGTCCGCCTGGCCACCCAGGTCGCGGCGGCGCTCGACTACGCGCACCGGCAGGGCGTGGTCCATCGGGACATCAAGCCGGAGAACGTCCTGATCCACGATGGCAACGCACAGGTGGCGGATTTCGGGATCGCGCTCGCCGTGAGTGCCGCCGGCAGCAGCCGGATGACCGAAACCGGGATGAGCATAGGGACGCCGCAGTACATGAGTCCCGAACAGGCGATGGGGGATCGCGAACTCGACGCCCGAAGTGACATCTATTCCCTTGCCGCGATGCTCTACGAGATGCTGACCGGTGACCCTCCCTACACGGGGAGCACCGCGCAGGCGATCGTGGCCAAGGTGATCACCGAAAAGGCTCCGCCGGTGCGCCTGCATCGCGAAACAGTACCCGCCCATGTGTCCGCCGCCATCTCCCATGCGTTGAACAAGCTGCCCGCCGACCGGTTCGCGAGTGCCGCCGACTTCGCGGATGCTCTGGTTCGACCCGGAGCCATGGGGGCTCTGGCAGACACCAATTCGGAAGCCCCGGTCGCTCAGGTGGCACGACGTCCCTGGTGGCACGTGGCGGGCGCGCTCGTGCTCGGCGGTGCAGCAACAGCTGTGGCGATGCTCTTCCTCCTCCGCGAGCCGGCCGTTCCCGGTCAGGTCACGCGATTTGAGGTTGCGCACGATGAGATTGCGCTGCGCTTCTCGGTCAGCCCGGCACTCGCGCTTTCGCCCGACGGATCCCGGCTCGTCTTCCCGGGCAGCGAGGGGCTCTACCTCCGGGACATGGACAAGTTGGAGATCCGACTCCTTCCCGCGACCGAAAACGCAGTGAATGTCTCTTTCTCCCCCGACGGTGAGTGGATCCTTTACGATCAGAGCAACGAATTGAAGAAGGTTCGCCTTGCTGGTGGGGGCGCCATCACGCTGGCTCGAGGTATCGCTCGGGGAGCGTCGTGGGGCCCCGACGGCACGATCGCATACGCCAGTCCGGGTGGCGACCTGGTGCAAATGACAGACGCCGGGGCCAACCCGCGAGTCATCACACGGCCCGACACCGCCCAAGGTGAGGTAGAACACCGCTATCCTGATGTCCTGCCTGCAGGTCGGGGTGTGCTCCTGACGGTGTGGAAGCAAGCTGCGCAGGATGCGCACATTGCGGTGTACGACGCCAATGCCGGCATGGTCAAAGACCTCGGCCCTGGCATCAGCGCACGCTATGTCGAGAGTGGATTCATCATGTACGGCGATCCCGTGGGTGGGGCCCTCCTCGCGGCCCCCTTCGACCTCGAACGCCTGGAAATGGGGAGTCCCGTGCCGGTCCTCGAGGGAGTGTCGATGACGACTGCGGTCGGGGGGCTCCATGCGACGGTTTCACGGTCGGGCGCCCTCGCCTATCTGACCGGGGCGCAGCGTGGCTCCAACCTCCTCAGAGTGGACCGTCGTGGGACGGCGGTCTCCCTCACCGAAGAGAAAAGGGGCTTCTGGGAACCTCGTTTTTCGCCCGATGGGCGACGCATCGCCGTGCGAGTGGGCGGGGAAAATGACGACATTTGGATCTATGACCTCGAAGGGAAAACCCAGACCCGACTGACCGTGGAGGGGTCGAATCAGGACCCTGCGTGGACTCCCGATGGGCAGCGCGTGACCTTCTCTTCGGAGCGCAACGGGGTCAGGGGAATCTTCACACGGCCCTGGGATGGGAGCGCGGCCGCCGAGTCGTTGGTGACCGTCACGTTCCCGCAGGTGCATGCTGGAGGCTGGGCACCGGACGGGTCGTTGTTCGTCTATCGAGTCGTGGTCGATGCCGGCAACCGCGATCTTTATACCGTGGCTTCGACCGGTGGTTCGCCCACCCCGTTCCTCTCGACGGACTTCGATGAGACCGCGCCTCAGATCTCTCCGAATGGCAGGTGGCTCGCTTACCAATCGAACGAATCGGGTCGCTTCGAGGTCTACGTGCGTCCCTTCCCGGGCGGAGGTGGCAGGATCCCGATTTCGACCAACGGCGGTGTTGAAGCGGTCTGGGGACCCGACGGCAAGGAGTTGTTCTACATCAACAACGACGGTGATCTGATCAGCGTCCAGGTCGAGTCGGCAGGCGCCTTCCGGGTCGGAGAGCGGGTTCCCATGTTCAGCGTCTCGGACTACAACCGACGCATCGTCGACGTCAACTACGACATCTCCCCCGACGGTCAGTCGTTCGTGATGATGCGGGCGGAGGGCTCAGCCCGCGGCCTGATCCTGGTGCAGAACTGGATCGAGGAGGTACGACAAGCCGTCGGGCCAAGCGGCCGCTGAGTGTTGTCCTCCGACAGCCGGCGGGACTACTGGCGACGGAACCTCACCTATGTCGGCGTACTCCTCGCCGTTTGGTTCACGGTGTCGTACGGCTTCGGCATCCTCCTCGTCGACCAACTCAACCTGATCCGCATCGGGGGTTTCCAACTCGGCTTCTGGTTCGCCCAGCAAGGCTCCATCTACGTCTTCGTATTGTTGATCCTCATCTACGTCCGGCTGATGAACCGGCTGGACCGCGAGTTCGACGTCGATGAGCGCGAAGAGGGAGAGATGCAATGAACGTCGGCGCTTGGACGTTCGTCATGGTTGCTGTCTCCTTCGCTCTCTACATCGGTGTCGCCATCTGGTCGCGAGCACGCTCGACTGGCGAGTTCTACATCGCCGCCGCACAGGTGCACCCCGTGATGAACGGGATGGCCACCGCCGCCGACTGGATGAGTGCCGCGAGCTTCATCAGCATGGCCGGCCTCATCGCCTTCATGGGATACGATGGGTCGGTCTATCTCATGGGATGGACCGGCGGTTATGTGCTGCTTGCGCTCCTCCTCGCCCCCTACCTCCGGAAATTCGGCAAGTTCACGGTTCCTGATTTCGTGGGTGATCGGTACTACTCGCAGACCGCGCGCATCGTGGCGGTGATCTGCGCGCTTTTCGTCTCGTTCACCTACGTGGCGGGACAAATGCGCGGTGTCGGTATCGTCTTCTCCCGGTTTCTCGGCGTCGACATCACCCAGGGCGTGCTGATCGGCATGGGGATCGTGTTCTTCTACGCGGTGCTCGGTGGAATGAAAGGGATCACCTACACCCAGGTGGCCCAGTACTGCGTGCTGATCTTTGCCTATCTCGTGCCTGCGATCTTCATCTCGCTGCTGCTGACCGGCGTGATCGTTCCGCAGGTCGGGTTCGGCTCTACACTGGCCGATGGGTCGGGGACTTTTCTGCTCGACAAACTCGACGGGCTCACCACCGAGCTGGGTTTCGGTGCCTTCACGGCCGGACGCAAGTCGACACTCGACGTCTTCTTCATCACCGCGGCTCTCATGGTGGGAACTGCCGGTCTCCCGCATGTGATCGTCCGGTTCTACACCGTCCGCAAGGTGCGCCAGGCCAGGAGTTCTGCCGGCTGGGCCCTCTTCTTCATTGCCCTGCTCTATACCACGGCACCCGCGGTCGCCGCCTTCGCGCGGACCAACCTGATCACCACGGTGTCGAACGCGCCGTATGCGGAGGTGCCGTCGTGGTTCACCAATTGGGAGACCACGGGGCTCATTGCCTTCGACGACAAGAACGGTGACGGGCTCATCCAATACACCGGCCCAGCCTCCGCCACGCCCAACGAGTTGACCATCGACCGCGACATCATGGTGCTCGCCAACCCCGAGATCGCCCGGCTTCCCAATTGGGTGGTTGGGCTGGTGGCGGCCGGCGGGCTCGCAGCGGCGCTCTCCACTGCGGCCGGGCTCCTGCTGGTCATCTCCACCTCGGTGGCGCACGACCTGATGAAACGGGTCATCCGGCCTTCGATCACCGAACACCGGGAGCTCTTGACCGCGCGGGTGGCTGCCGGTCTCGCGGTGATCGTGGCCGGGTACTTCGGCATTCACCCACCGGGATTCGTCGCCGAGGTGGTGGCACTGGCCTTCGGCCTCGCGGCTGCGTCCTTCTTCCCGGCGATCATCATGGGGATCTTCACCAAGCGGATGAACATGCCGGGTGCCGTGAGCGGTATGGTGGCGGGGATCACCTTCACCGCAGGCTACATCGGCTACTTCAAGTTTTTGCACCCCGAACTCAATACGGCAGCAGACTGGTGGTTTGGTATTTCACCGGAGGGCATTGGGACGCTCGGGATGCTGATCAACTTCGCCGTGGCTGCGACGATTTCGGCTTTCACCGCTCCCCCACCAGAGGACGTTCAGCGGATGGTGGAGGAGATCCGGGTTCCGCGGGGAGCAGGACCGGGCCACGAACTCTCGGCCTGACCGCCAGATCCTGCGCGATCAGGCCTTGCGCCCGGCCCGGCTGCCCCCGATTGTCCTAGGCATCCAACCATGACCGACGACCTCCAAACCCGGCTCCAGGCAGCACTTGGAGACAGCTACCGTATCGAGCGCGAGCTCGGTGGGGGAGGGATGAGCCGCGTTTTCCTTGCGGAGGAAGTGCGGCTGGCCCGCCAGGTGGTCATCAAGGTGCTTCCGCCCGAGATGGCAGCCGGTGTCAACGTCGACCGGTTCGAGCGGGAGATCCAACTCGCCGCACGACTCCAGCATCCGCATGTCGTGCCCCTGCTCACGGCCGGTGCCGAGGGGGATCTCCTCTATTACGTCATGCCGTTCATCAAGGGGGAATCCCTCCGGGCCAAACTCGCGCGCGAGGGGGAGCTCCCGATCGGAGTCGCGGTACGGATCCTCCGTGATGTTGCCGACGCACTGGCGTACGCCCACTCGGAGGGCGTGGTCCACCGCGACATCAAGCCCGACAACGTGATGATTTCGGCGAACCACGCCCTGGTGGTGGACTTTGGTGTCGCCAAGGCGGTCTCCGCCTCGACCGGCGCGGTCAGCCTCACCTCGCTCGGCGTGGCGCTCGGCACACCCTCGTACATGGCGCCCGAACAAGCGGCCGCGGAACCCAATGTCGACCATCGCGCCGATGTGTATGCATTCGGTGCGCTCGCCTACGAGATGCTCACCGGGAGGCCCCCGTTCTTGGGACCAACGGCGCAGGCGGTCCTCGCGGCACATGTGACCCAGTCCCCGGACGCGATCACCTCGCACCGCGCGACGGTCCCGCCTTCGATGGCCGAGTTGGTGATGCGGTGCCTGGCGAAGAAGCCGGCCGATCGTTGGCAGAAGGCGGAGGATCTCCGGGCTCAACTCGAGGGGATGACCACGCCGACGGGGGGGATGACACCGACGGGGACCCAACCGGTCGCCGCGGTGGACTACGGCGCGGTGGCACGCCGGGCGCATCCGCTGCGGGTGGCTGGTCTCTTCGCGCTCGCCACGGTTGGTGTGCTCGCGATCGTGTACGTACTGGTTCAGGCGATCGGGCTCCCCGATTGGGTGACCTGGGGAGCAGCCGGGCTCATGGCGGTCGGACTCCCGATCATGCTCGTCATCGGTCGGCGCGAGCAACGGCGGGCCGAGGCGATGTTGACCGGAGTGCACATGACCACGCCGGTCGGCCTGCCACGGCACATGACCTTCAAGAAGGCGATACAGGGCGGTGCCCTCGCCTTCGTGGGTCTGGCGGTTCTTGCTGGTGGCTACATGGCGATGCGGAATCTCGGTATCGGCCCGGTCGGGACGCTCGTGGCGTCCGGAGTGCTCGACGAGGGTGGTGCGGTGGTGCTCGCCGATTTCGTCGACCGCACCGGCGACGCCTCGCTCGCGCGGACGGTGACGGAGGCCATTCGGGTGGACCTGAGCCAGTCGCGGGCCATTTCGCTCATGTCGCCCAATGCCGTGCGTGACGCTCTGGAGCGGATGCGGCGGAATCCTGACACCGTTCTCACGGAAGGCGTGGCCCGCGAGATCGCGAATCGTGAGGGGCTCAAGGCGATCCTCACCGGCGAGGTGAGTGCCGCTGGTGGCGGCTACGTGCTCACGGCCAACCTTTTGTCCGCTGAGACCGGAGACATTCTCACGGCCCAACGAGCCACCGCATCGGATTCAACGGACCTCATCGCCGCGATGGACCGGCTCTCGGTCAGTCTGCGCGAGAGGATTGGGGAGTCACTCAAGACGATTCGAGCGCGTGAACCGCTGCTCTGGGCTACGACCGCTTCCCTCCCGGCGTTGCGGCGGTATACGGATGGGAACCTGGCCGTACTCGGAGGAGACATTGACCGGGGCATCGACCTGCTGCGCGAGGCGGTAGCACTCGACACCACGTTTGCCGAGGCCTACCGCAAACTTGCCGTCGAACTCGGGAACGCGAATGTCAGCAGACGCGAGATGCTCGACGCGATGACTCGGGCGCATCGATATCGTGACCGCCTCCCTGACGCGACGCGGTACCTAGTGGAAGGCAGCTACCACAGCAACGTCACGCAGGACTGGGCCGCAGTGATCCGCGCCTACGAAGCGGCAATTGACGTGACCCCGCCTGGGAGCGGAGGATCACGGACTGCCTACAACAATCTCGCTGTGACCTACTGGATCACGCGCAACTACGAGAAAGAACGCGAATACGCATTGAAGGCAGTCGAATCGTCCCCGGACGAGGCGCTGATGCGATGGAACGCAATCGCTGCCGTCCTCAACCTGGGTCACTTGGACAGTGCGCAGATGGAGTTCGAGGTGCTCGACTCTCTGGCACCCGGACACCCATGGACTCAGTACTCAGGCTCTTGGCTCGGCTTTGCGCGGAAGAACTGGGAGCAGGCAAAGAAGTATTCGACCGTGAACTCCGGGAGCCCGTCGGATCCATTCATCTTTGCCCAACAGCGGGCCTACATCGAAGCCGTACAGGGCCGCCTCGATGCGGCGCAACGTGAATACGTGGAGGCCGACCGCCTGGCCCTGGAAGCCGGTCTGCCCGATTATGCCCTCGTGGCCGCCGCAGAGCAGGCCGATCTCATGAGCACGGTGAGAGGTGATACGGCTGGGGCCCGACGGTACCTCAACGAGGCGATGAACAGGTTCCCCCTCGACTCGATCGAAGCGTTCGACCGCCCAACCGCGCGACTCGCTTTGGCCCAGGTCAACGCAGGTAATCTGGCGGAGGCTCGACGGCTCCTCGACGCATTGGAGCGCGACGTTCCGACAGACCTCAGGTCGAAGGACTGGTTGAAGGAAAGAGGTAAAGCCCAAGCGGCCGTTGCAGTGGAAGAGGGTCGGGCCAGTGATGCCGTCGCGATCCTCAACGCTCTCCCGCAGGAAGGATACTGCGAGCCTTGTGATCTTCCACCACTCATCGTCGCCTTGGATCGTGCCGGGCTCCGCGACTCTGCCATCGCCGTGGCCGAGCGTTACACGAACATGGTCAATGGAGCCCGAATCCTGGTGGATGGCCTCCACCTCGGACCCACCCTCTTCCGACTTGGTGAGATGTTCGAGGCCAAGGGTGATACCGCGAAGGCCGTCGAGTACTACAGCCGGTTCACCGAACTCTGGAAAGACGCCGATCCGGACCTGCAAGCGCGCGTGAAGGAAGCCCGCGACCGGATCGCACGGCTCTCGCTTCGCTGATCCGATGCCCATGACCCACGAAACCTTCGCGTGACAGACACGCTGGCGAAACTGACCACAGCATTGGCCGACCGCTATCGGGTCGCGCGTGAACTCGGTGCGGGTGGCATGGCCACGGTGTATCTCGCGGAGGACCTCAAGCACCACCGGCAAGTGGCCGTCAAGGTTCTCCGACCCGAGCTCGCATCGGCGATGGGTCCCGAACGCTTTACCCGCGAGATCGAGATCGCGGCCCGGCTCCAGCACCCCCACATCCTGGCCGTGTACGACTCGGGGGAAGCGGACGGGCTGCTCTATTACGTGATGCCATTCGTCGAAGGGGAATCCCTGGCCGGGCGGATTGCACGCGACGGTGCGCTTCCAACCGAAGTCGCCGTGCGAGTCCTGCGCGAAGTCGCGGATGCACTGGGCTACGCCCACCAGCGGGGCTTGATCCATCGCGACATCAAACCCGACAACATCCTGCTCTCCGGCCAGCACGCGCTGGTCGCGGACTTCGGAATCGCGCGGGCTGCCCACGACGCTGCCGGTGAGCGGCTCACTGCCACGGGCCTGGCGCTCGGCACACCCTCCTACATGGCGCCCGAACAGGCCTCCGGGGAACAGCTCGACCAACGAGCCGACCTCTATGCGCTCGGCGTGGTCGCCTACGAGATGCTTGCCGGTGAACCCCCCTTCCGTGGCAGTACCGCCCAAATGGTGGTCTCCGCACACCTGACCGAAACACCAACAGACATCACGAAGCACCGCCCGTCGCTTCCGCCGGCCCTCGGCGCGCTGGTGATGCGATGCCTCGCGAAGCACCCCGCCGATCGTCCACAGACTGCAGACGAGGTGCTCCGGGCACTCGATCTAATGGCTTCGCCCTCCGGGGACTTTGCGCCAACTGGAGTCACCCCCAGTGAGATGCCGCCCGCACCTTCGACCCAGCGTGTCGCAATCCTCTTTGCCGCGGCCTCTCTCCTGATTCTCGGAGCGGCCTACGGATTGATGATCGCGCTGGGACTGCCGGATTGGGTGGTGCCTGCCGCGGCGGTGCTCCTGGTCGTTGGCCTGCCCATCGTGCTGGCGACATCGCGGCTCGAGAGTCGGCGAGCCGAGGGGTCGGAAGGGCATCGACTCTTCAACTGGCGGCGTGCGCTGCGTGGTGGTGCCATGGCCTTCGGTGGCCTGGCAGTGGCGGTGGCGGCGTACATGGGGATGCGGGCACTCGGTATCGGTCCGGTGGGAACCCTGGTGGCGAGTGGGGTACTGGAGGAACATCCCCGCGTGATTCTCGCCGACTTCGCCGATCGCTCGAACGATGCGAGCCTGGCAACGGCGGTCACCGAGGCATTTCGGGTCGACCTGGGTCAGTCCCCGGCGATCGAATTGGTCCAGGCCGCGGCCCTCGCCGATGCCTTCACGCGCATGGAAAGCGAGCTGCCGAGGTCGCTGTCGGAGGACCTGGCGCGAGAGGTTGCCGTGCGCGAGGGGGTCAAGGCAGTGATTGCCGGAGAGATCAACGCCGCGGGCGGCTCGTACATTATTTCCGCCAGAATCGTTGACGCCTCGTCGGGGGACGTCCTGATCCCGTTGCGCGAAACCGCGTCAGATTCGACACAAATCGTACCAGCGGTGGACCGCCTCTCGCGGAAGATCCGGGAGCGAGTGGGTGAATCCCTGAGAACGATCCGGGGAAGTCCCACGCTAGAGCGAGTCACCACGACCTCGCTCCCCGCACTTCGGAAGTACACGCAAGCCAGGCGAGCGACAGATGAAGGGGATATCGACCGCGGTATTGCGTTGTTTAAGGAGGCGATCGCCCTCGATTCGACGTTCGCGGGTGCCTACCGGGGCCTGGCCACGACCCTGAGCAACCTCGGGATCGACCGTGCGCTTGGGGCGGATGCAAGGGAACGCGCGTTCCGCTTCCGCGACCGACTGACGGAACGCGAACGGTTGTGGACAGAGGGCTCATACTACATGCTGGGCGGCGACCTGGAGCGATCCCGGACAGCCTACCAGGCACTCCTCGAGTCTGGTCTCGAGACGGACAGTGCCCCCCTCCTCAACAACCTCGGTGTCGTCAACATTCTTGCCCGCCGCGGTGAAGAAGCATTGTCGTACTATCGCAGGGCATACAACCTGGAGCCTGATCGGCGGCAAGCCGCCTTCAACATGGTCGCGACGAGTGTCGACCTCGGTCGCCTGGATGAGGCCCGCGAAGTGGCGGCCCGATTCGACTCGCTTCGGCCTGGGAATATCACCGGTGCGGCAAACGCCTATCTCATCGCCTGGGGGGCGCGGGAGTACGACTCGGCCGCCGCGGCTCTCGAGCGCGTTGCGGCTGCTGGGGGGAGCACCGTGAGTACCTTTGTGGTGAACAACCGTCTAGGGCTGGCGGGGCTCCGCGGGAACCCTTCTCGCATGGAACAGGTGCTCCGGCAGCGTGCACAGCAAGCCTCTGAAGGTCTACAGGCGCCCGAGTACATACGGGCCGTATCGTGGGTCGCGACCTATGAGGCCGTGGTGCAGGGAAGACCAGAGGACGCGATCGCACGAATGGAGGCCGCCCTCTCCGACTTCCCACTCGACAACTACGAGCCCCTCGATCGCCCCTACATCGAACTTGCCGGGTTTTACGCGCGAGCCGGTCACCCTGCGCGGGCGCGTCAGTTGCTCGGCGCGTTCGAGCGAGAAGTGCCTCGGCAACTTCAGGGTTCGGTTCGACCCCAATTCCGGCTGGCGAAGGCCTATGTGTCACTTGCCGAGGGACGAACGCAGGTTGCGATCGGGGAATTCAGGGAAGCCGACATCGCGATGTGTAAGATCTGCACGCTTCCGGGATTGTCACAGGCATGGCAGGAGGTTGGGAACGAGGATTCCGTCCTCGCGATCCTGGAACGGTACGTCACGATGCCAGAGGATGACAGAATGACGAGCGACCCGCTCGAACTGGCAGGTGCCTATTCGAAACTCGGCGAACTGTATGAGGCGCGAGGGAACAAGACCCGGGCGCTGGAATACAACGGCAAGTTTCTCGATCTCTGGAAGGACGCCGATCCCGAGTTCGCGCCGATACTCGAACGTGTCCGTGAACGCCAGCGGCGTTTGACGGCGGAGCGGTAGCACTGTCGGCGATCAACCGAGAAAGGAAGAGTGACGTTGACTGACGCGACCCATCTCGACCGACTGAAGTCTGCCCTCGCAGACCGGTACGTCATCGAACGCGAACTCGGCGCAGGTGGGATGGCCACCGTCTATCTGGCCCACGACGTCCGGCACGATCGCAAGGTCGCCGTCAAAGTGCTGAAGCCCGAACTGGCCGCGATGATCGGTGGCGAGCGCTTCCTCACCGAGATCAAGACCACCGCCAATCTCCAGCACCCTCATATCCTCCCGCTCTTCGACTCGGGTTCCGCCGAGAGCTTCCTCTATTACGTCATGCCGTACATCGAAGGGGAGTCGTTGCGGGGGCGGCTCAACCGCGAGCGCCAGCTCGGTGTGGAGGAGTCGCTCCGGATCACCCGGGACGTGGCGGACGCGCTGGACTACGCGCACCGTCAAGGTGTGATCCACCGGGACATCAAGCCCGAGAACATCCTGCTGCACGACGGCCGGCCGGTGGTGGCCGACTTCGGGATCGCCCTGGCGATCAGTGCGGCGGGCGGGGGCCGGATGACGGAGACGGGGCTGAGCCTGGGCACGCCGCACTACATGAGTCCCGAGCAGGCCACGGCGGATCGGGATCTCTCACCCCGGAGCGACATCTAGAGTCTGGCGTGCGTGCTGTACGAGATGCTCTCGGGGGATCCGCCGCACACGGGGCCCACGGCGCAGGCAATCCTGGTGCGGATCCTGACGGAGAATCCGCGCTCGGTGAGCGAGGCGCGGACGGCGGTGCCGCCGCATGTAACCGCGGTGCTGGCGAAGGCGCTGGAGAAGCTGCCGGCCGACCGGTTCGAGAGCGCCAAGGCGTTCGGGGAGGCGCTCGAGGACCAGGGCTTCATCTACACCGCCCGGACCCCGGGACGTGGCACGGCCAGTATCACGGCGCCGCCTCGTCGAGCCCCCGCCTCCCGTGCGCCACTCATGGCGGTGGGCGCCGTGGCGATTCTTGCCCTGGGGTTGGCGGCCTGGGGTTGGATGCGGCCCGAGCCCGAGATCGAGGCGCCCGTGGCGCGTCTTGACCTGGCTCTTGGGGAGGTGGTCCCCCTCAGTTTCGCCGATGTCGTGATCTCACCCGACGGCTCCATGCTCGCGGTGTCCGGCCGGGTGAACGGCGAGGTCGTAATCTCGATCCGGCGGATCGGCGAATCCAACTTCCAGGTGGTTCCCGGAACCAGGGACGGCGTCTACCCCGACTTCTCCCCGGATGGGGAGTGGCTCGTTTTCCGGAACCGCGCGGATGGTTACCTCGCCCGGGTGCCGGTCGCGGGCGGCGGAGTGCTCACCCTGGTGGACGACGAGAGCGGTACTCGGGCCTTCTCCCCGCACTGGGGGGAGGACGGCACGATCGTCTTCACCAGCCCAGGCGGGCTCCAGCGCATCCCGGCCCTCGGGAGTCCACCCGAAAGTCTCGACTCGACCCTGGGCGGGAACTACCCGCACATCCTTCCGGATGGCTCGGGCGTACTCGCGACGCGGGGATTCGGTGGGGGGAGCGCGATCTACTACTACGACATCGCGGCCGACTCGTCGTGGGAGATCATCCCCGAGGGCCAGCATCCGACGTACATCGAGACCGGGCACATCCTCTACGTGCCGCCCGGGGGTGGGTTGTTCGCCGTGCCGTTCGATCTTGGGAGTCATGCGGTCACCGGCCCGCCGACCCGAGTGCTCGATCGAGTGGCGGCGACGGGAGGGCGGCGCGGATACTCCGTGTCGCGGCACGGAACCCTTGTCCACTTGGAAGGTGAGATCGGGGGTGGTGGCGGTGGGGGAGCGTCCACTCGATTCCTGATCGTGGACCGGGCTGGAGCGACGGACACCGTCCGCCTACCCGGTGGGCGGAAAATCCGGCCCCGGTTCTCCCCCGACGGCGGCGCCATCGCCTACGAGCGCCAGGACGCGTCGAGGAACGGGGCCACGGACATCTATACCTTCGATCTCGTGACCGGAACCAACACCCAGATCACGTTCGAGGGCGACAACGATCGGCCGCTCTGGTCCCCGGACGGCACCAACCTCGCGTTCAACTCCACACGGGAGGGAACCCAGGACGAGGATCTCTTCAGCAAGCCGGCCGACAACAGCACGCCGGAGGAAGCCATACTGACGCGGGGCGGCAACCAGTACCCGGATGCCTGGCTCGCCGATGGCCGCGTCGTGTTCACGGACGATGGAGCCGGCAATGACGACCTCTATGTACTCGATCCATCCGGCGGTGGGGATCCTGTTCCCTACCTTCGCGCCCCATGGAATGAAATCGACGCTCGCGTGTCGCCCGATGGGTCGCTCGCCGCCCACACTTCCAGTGAGACCGGCGCCCCGGAGATCTGGCTCCGTGATTTCCCCGACCCGACCGGCAAGTGGCGCGTCTCGTTCGGGGGTGGGAGAGGAGCCCGGTGGGCGCCGGATGGCCGGACCCTCTACTACTGGCGATGGAATCCGGAGCCGGGAGCCGACACACTCTTCTCCGTCCGGATAGACCGCACCCCAGGCGTGGTGGTGCGGGAGTCGGTGCCCGTCGGCGTCTTCAACCTCAACTTCTGGACCGACTGGGATCTTCATCCGGACGGGGAACGCTTCCTCATCACCGAGTTGGAGAACACCGCGGGCCCGGATCCGAGTCAGCAGGCTTCAGCTTCCACTCGGCTGTTCGTGGTGCTCAACTGGTTCACCGAGTTGAAGGCGACGCTCGGCAAGGACCGCTAGCTGAGCACCACTCAGCTCATCCTCGCGCTCGTGGTGGCGGCGATCGGGAGCGGCATCAACTCGATCGCCGGCGCCGGAACGCTCGTCACCTTCCCAGCCATTGTGGCGCTCGGCGTTCCGCCCCTCATCGCCAACGCCACCAGTACGGTGGGTCTCCTCCCCGGGTCGATCGGCAGTGTCGTGGGCTATCGCCAGGAGTTGACCGGGGCGCGGGCCTGGTTGATCCGCTTCACCTTGCCGAGTCTGGCCGGTGGGGCATTGGGTGGGTGGTTCCTGCTGCGGATCGGCGCCGATTGGTTCGAACGCGTGGTGCCCTACCTCGTGCTGGGTGCCACGCTGCTTTTCATGCTGCGGGGCCCCCTGATGGAGTGGCTCAAGCGCGGGCGTGGGAATGAGGAGCCTAGTGGTCGAGCCGAGTCACCGCGGTGGGGGTTCCTGGTGGCGCAGTTCGGGGTCGGGGTTTACGGCGGTTATTTCGGTGCCGGTATCGGAATCCTGATGCTCGCGACGCTCGGCCTCATGGGCCTCACCAACATTCATCTCATGAATGGCCTCAAGAATTGGGGCGGATTCTGCATGAACCTGGTGGCGGCCGCGATCTTCGCGGTGAATGGTGTGGTATTGTGGCCGCTCGCGCTCGTGATGGGGGTGGGGAGTGTGCTCGGCGGCTACCTGGGTGCGCGTATGGCCCAACGCGTGGGTCAGGCCACGGTGCGTCGGGCCGTGGTTGCGATTGGGTTCGGGGCGTTCCTCTGGCTCCTGACCAAGCCGTTCTGAACGACAAATGCAGAATCCTACGACGTGAGGATAACGTAGGTAGAGATCCTAACCCTACTCTGGAGCAAGCTCATGCGCTCTTCCACTCCGCGTCTGATCCTTACCGGTTTTCCGGTGCTCGTCCTGGCGTGTGCAGAGCCGATCCGCGAGGTCCCGCAGTACACGATCGAACAGTTCTATGAGAACACGCGGGTCTCGGGAGGATCGTTCTCCCGCGACAACTCCCAGCTCTTGGTGTCGTCGGATCGCTCGGGGGTTTTCAATGCCTACACGATCCCGGTGGCTGGCGGGGAAATGGTTCCCCTGACGCAATCCACCGATGACGCGATCTTCGCGGTGTCCTTTTTCCCGAACGACGACCGGATTCTGTACACCCAGGATCAGGGGGGGAACGAACTGTCCCACCTCTACGTCAGGGAACTTGATGGCTCCACCCGCGACCTGACCCCGGGCGAGCACCTCCAGGCCAACTTCGGAGGATGGGCGCAGGACCTGCTGTCGTTCTTCGTCTACACCAATGAGCGCGATCCGAGCTATTTCGATCTGTACAAGATCACTGCTGATGGCTATCAGCGATCCCTGCTCTACGAAAACACCGAAGGCCTCAATCCTGGCACAATCTCACGAGACGAACGGTATATCGCTCTAGTGAAGACGTATACGACCGCGAACAGCGACATCTTTCTCCACGATCGCGAGGCGGGTGTCACCACGAACCTGACCGAGCACAGCGGTGATATCTCGAATGCCCCGACCGACTTCACCCCCGACGGCACAGGTCTCCTCTTTGTGACCGATGAGGGGTCCGAGTTCGCGGCCCTGAAGCGATACGATCTGGCAACCGGCGAAGTCACCCCAGTATACTCGGCTGACTGGGACGTGCTCGGCGGGGGATATACGCACTCTGGCCGGTATCTGCTGGTCGCGGTGAATGAAGAAGCGCGCGTGCGGACACGAGTGCTCGATGCCGCCACGATGACGGAAGTACCTCTTTCGCAACTCCCGGAAGGCCTGGTCCGCGGGATGTCCATCTCGCGAGACGACTCCATGCTCAGGTTTTACCATTCCGATGGCAGCGCCCCCGACGACCTGTGGGCGGGACCCCTGGATGGAGCCCCGAATCGGCTCACGAACACCCTGTCGGCTACGATCGCCCGAGAAGACCTGGTGGTCCCCGAGCATGTGTGGTTCACCTCGTATGACGGCACGGAGGTGCCCGGCCTGCTGTATAAACCACATCAGGTCTCTTCACGGTCACCAGCACCGGCGGTCGTATGGGTTCATGGAGGTCCTGGAGGGCAGTCCACCTTTGGGTACTTTGCGCTGACACAGGCGTTGGTGAATCACGGGTACGTCGTGTATCAGATCAACAACCGCGGCAGTTCGGGTTACGGTAAGACGTTCTTCAAGATGGACGACCAGCGCCACGGTGAGGCGGATCTCGGCGATGTCGTGGCCAGCAAGACCATGCTGACCGCCACGGGATACGTCGACTCCGAACGAATTGGTATCGTTGGCGGGAGCTATGGCGGTTACATGGTCTTAGCCGCCCTCACACTGCAGCCGGACGAATTCAAGGTCGGCGTGGATCTCTTTGGTATCTCCAACTGGATCCGCACCCTGGAGAGTATTCCACCGTGGTGGGGAGCGTTTCGAGACGCCCTCTATCAGGAGATGGGTGATCCAGCCACCGACCAGGAGCGCTTGCGGCGGATCTCACCCCTGTTCAACGCCGACAAGATCACCGCACCACTCATGGTTCTACAGGGAGCCAATGACCCGCGGGTCCTTCAGGTCGAATCCGATGAAATCGTGGCGGCGGCGAAGGCGAACGGGGTGCCGGTCGAGTACATCGTGTTTCCCGACGAGGGGCACGGTTTCGTCAAGAAGGAGAACGAGATCCGAGGGTATAGTGCCCTGATCGACTTCCTCGACCAGCACCTGCGCGGCGTTCGCTGACGCGGACTACGGGTTCGGTGGGCTCCAGAAGTCCGAGGGGCCCGCTGCACCTCGCGTGACTCCCTCTCCATAGAAGGCGGCATTGAACAGCACGCGGAATGTGCCGAGTGGCTGGCCGCGCCACTGAGGGCGGAAACCGATGAGCACCACATGTCCATTTCCGTGCTGCACATCGAGTCCTGCGGCGTATCCCTCGAGGTGTGACTCGCCGAGCAGGTAACCCGACATCAACGGCGACCCGTGGTCGGCGTACTTCGCCAGAGCCCGTCCCTCGAATCCCTCCGTCGTGGTGAATACCGGACTACCGTCGAAGAAGATGCTTGCCCGATCGGGCATCCCCGCCATCACGGGATGACTCGGGTCGGTGGTGACCTCGAGAATCGACCCACTCGCGAAGAACTCCGACCGACGAAGACTGCCGACCACGTTCTGCACAGGCAGGTGGAGTTGTTCGATGGCAAAGTCGGCGCTTCGGTTCAGGCAGACGAGGGTTCCGCCCGCGCGCACGAAGGCATCGAGGGCGCGGACACCTTCCTCTCCGATTCCTCCTTCGTAGCGTGGTGGCACACTCCCCTTGGCGAATCCGTTGAGAATTCCGTTAGGGCTGTCCGAGGTGAGCACGATCACGTCGTATCGGTTGCGCAGGCTGCCGCCGCGGATATCGGCATTGGTGATGGTGGCATAGGGAAACTCGTACTGGTCGAAGAGCCACCGCGTCCACCCCTCGTCCATACTCGCGCGCCACGGCTTGTAGAGTCCGAGACGGGCACCTACTGGTGCGTCGCCAGTGACCGAAGTGCGCGTACCGGAGACGGAAAGCTCTTCGGCCCAACCTGCGACTTGATTGGCAGCGATGCCGGCAACGATATAGCGCCCGTTGGTTGGATCGTATCGTACCGTCCCGCCGGCGTTGCGGGCGCGATTGAGAAGACGGAACCCGTTGGTGGCTGCGGGGTCGATACTCACCTGCGCACCCGACCCTGTCACCCCTCCCGCCGGTGAGACGATGCCTGCGGCGAGCGCACTCGAAGCAAAGGGTGCGTCGGGTGCCATAGCTATTGCGCCGACCTCAGCCCTGAGTGGGGTGAGGGCTGAGCGGAGTTCGTTGGAGAGGGGGGCCGAGGCCGAGATGACCCGCACCCCCATCTGGTAGGGGAGAGTCCATCCCGCTGCATCGTATGGCTGCTCGGGCGGCCCATCGGGGAACTCCCGGAGGTCCGGATATTCCTGCACGTCGAGTAGTTGCCGAGCCAATTCGGCGAATTCCTGATTCATCGGAATGACCCAGGTCCCGGCGGCGTAACGTTGGCCCTCATGCTCCACGGCCCGGGTCAGTTGAGAAACTCGGATTCCGTTGAAGGCCAGACGGCGCAGCATTTCGACCGCTGCGGTGGGGTCGTGTTGATGCTGTGGAATGAAGTAGGCGTACGGGGGCTCGTTCTCGTAGCGGTGGATCGCGTCTCTCCCCGCCTGATATCGATTGTAGAGCAGGTTCTCCTTGTACTTGGCCGCGTACACCAACACCGAGCGCGAGGCCGTGTTCATGTAGTCGACCGCGTCTCGCAGCCGCCACCACCCACCGGTCCAGGGACTCGAATAGAGGGTTTGCGGCCGGAGGTCGCGCATGTTCTGGGGGAAATCGGAGATCGTGTAGAAGTAGGGCGTGGCGTAGCGGTACAGCGCCGTCTCGGTCCAGAACGCGGCGATGTTCTGGAGCATGGGGAGATAGTCGATGTAGCCCGGATACCAAGCATCGAACCCCGTCCCCATGTGCGTGGCACCGGGTTGTCCGTTCTGCTCCAGCCCTTGGGCGATCAGCATCCCGATGGCGTTCACTTCACGCGACATGACCGCCGGCACCCGCGGGGCGATCGGTTCGGCGAAGGGAGGCAGCCAAATCCTGGTCGGGAACGGAGCGGTCTGGTGGTGCACGTAGATGATCTGTGGCTCCCACTCGCGCCAGGTTCGACCAATCACACGTGATTCCGGGACATTGAGCATGTAGGCATCGCGGTTGTTGTCGTGCCCGATATACTTCTGATACAACTCGTGAAGGGGAGCCGTTTCGTAGGGCCCGCCGACGTTCTCCCGGTACCAATCGACCACGATGTCCTGACCATCGGGGTTGAGGGAGGGCCAGAGCAGCAGCACGACCTCATCGAGAACGGCTCGGACGTGGGGCTCGTTGGCATGGACGACCAGATCGTAAGCGAGCTGGATGGTGTGTTGTGCGCCCGCGACCTCCGAGGCATGGAGCCCGCCGCTGATGTCCACGAAAGCCTTGCCCTCCCGCGCCAGTCGGTGTGCTTCCTCGTCGGAGAGGCCAGCCGGATGGGCCAGGCGTTGGGCGATCTCGCGATAACGCTCGATGTCGGCAAGGTTCTCCGGTGTTGAAATCAGGGCCAGCGTCCACGGTCTCCCGGAGGAGGTTTCCCCGACGTTGAGGAGTTGGACATGATCGCTGGCTGCCGCAAGCCGTTCGAAGTACACGATCGACTCCTCGTAGCGCGCGAGCTTGAAATCCTGCCCCACCGTGAATCCGAGCACCGATTCCGGCGTGGGAATCGCCTGGGACGCCGCGGAGGTTGCTAGGGCGAAGCTGGAGGCGAGGATCCCGAGCACAGTTGTGGCGGTGCGCATACGATGAACTCCAGAGAAGATCGTGATAGTCGGATACAGTAGACCGTGCCACACTCAGCGGGCAAGAGTTGCCGTAATCGTTACGGCTTGGAGAGGAAGCTCACGATCTCACTCAGGAGTCGTTCTCCCTGATCGGTCTCGAAGATGAACTGAGCGTGCGCAGCCCCTTCGAGGATCACCAACTCCTTGGGGTCCGGTGCACGGGCGTACTGCTCGCGGGTCGCCACCAGACGTGGTACCCCCCTGGCTGTGGTATCCCCTCGAGCGAGGATGAAGAGCTTCCGGCCAAGCAGTTTTTCAGGGGAGTCGATTGGCGAGCCGGCAAGCAATACCAAGCGATCGATTTGGCCGGGAGCCGCGACCGCCGCACGTGCTGCCGCCCACCCCCCGAAGCTCCCTCCGACGACCGACACGGTCGTTGCACCTCCTTCGCGGAGGTATCGGACGGCGGCGAGCACATCGAATTCGACACCGTGATCACCGGTGGAGGATCCAGGTCCTCGCGAGCGTCCCCGTCCACGGAAGTCGATTGCGACGACATGGAAACCGGCCGCGACAAGTGCAGGTACCTGCTTGGCCCAGCTCTCCTTGGTGAATCTACCCCCATGAGCGAGCACGACCCCTTGCGCACCGGTGCCGTAGACGTCGGCGTAAACGATACCGCCGTCCTGGGTGGGAAATGAGGCGAGCACCTGGGCGGATACGGGTCCTGCGCCCAGGAGAACCGCGACCGTGGCCAAAGGAGCGAGCGACGATCTCAAGGATGACCTCTTGTCGAGCGAGGGATTCGGATGTAGACGTCAACTACGATACAGTCGTGGGATGCAGCGGGCTAGACGCGGTGACCGCGGATGAACCAACACTCTCTCCTCGGAGCGGATGGATATGACCTGTGGTAGTTGCTGCACGTCAAAGACCGATGCGTTCTTCGCCACCAGGACGGCACGGCGCGACGCCCGACGCTATCAGCGCAAGGGTCCCACCGGGACCACCAAGACCCTCCTCGAGGGTCTGGCTCAGGTCAACGCGGGTGGTGCGACGATGCTCGACATTGGTGGGGGCGTCGGTGCCCTCCATCACGAACTGCTCGAGGGCCGGTTCGATCGTGCCGTCCATGTTGATGCCGCGAATGCCTATCTCGAAGTCGCCCGCTTGGAGGCCGCCACCAGGGGACATGCGGATCGTGTGGAATTCAGGTTCGGTGACGTTGCCGAGTGTCGTGAGGAGATTCCGGTGACCGACCTGGTGACCATGGATCGAGTGGTGTGCTGCTATCCCGACGAGATCCTGCTCTTGTCGGTTGCGTCCTCGAAGGCACGGCGCTGGCTCGCTCTCAGTTACCCTCGGAACCGACTGCTGCTGCGGCTGGGAACGGGGGTGGTGAATCTCTACGAGCGGGTGTTCGGCAATGACTTCCGGGTCTTCATCCGGCCAGAAGAGCATATCATGGCCGAGGTGGTGCGTCACGGATTCGTGTCGAGGTTCGAGAGACAGTCACTCTTCTGGCAAGTCAGCATCTTCGAGAGAACCAACCCACTGCTGGCGTAGCAAGTTGAAACCTGTCCCCAATTGATGGCGTAGGTCGGATCCAGACTCCACCGCCACCTCGGCGAGAGGATCCCATGTCGACTCTGCTCCAGAACATCCGCTACACCGGGCGGATGCTGATCAAGAATCCGGCCTTCACCCTCATCGTCATTTTCACGCTCGCCTTGGGTATCGGGCTCAACACCGCCGTCTTCTCTACGATCGACACACTCCTCCTCCGTCCGCTTCCGGGAGTACGGGAACCCGACCGGCTGGTCCAGCTCTATCGGACCTACCCTGGGGACGTGAACTACGGCGCCAGCTCCATTCCGCACTTCGCGGACCTTCGCGAACGCACCAAAGACATCTTCACCGATGCGGCGACTTGGACGTTCGAGGTGATGAGTCTTTCCATCCCAGGTCAGAATCAGCGCGTCATGGGGGCGGTGGTTTCTCCCAGTTACTTCAGCGTTCTCGGGGTGAACGCATTCAAAGGACGAGCCTTCGTTCAAGATGAAGAGACCGGACGGGGTGCGCATCCGGTGGTAGTGCTGAGTCACTCTGGTTGGAAAGGATTCTTTGGCGGCGACCCGGAGATTCTCGGGCGGTCGATCATCTTGAACGGGCAGACATACACTGTCGTCGGTGTGATGCCCGAGGAGTTCGCCGGGACGATGCCGATTGTGACACCCACACTCTGGGTACCGCTCATGCAATTGGAGCACATCAGACCCGGCGGTGGTGCTCTCTTCGAGTCGCGCGGCAACAACTTCCTCAATGTCTTCGGACGACTCCTCCCCGGTGTGACGCTGGAACAGGCCGAGGCCAAGATCCAATCCATCGCCACGAGCCTGCGGGAGGAGTATCCGGAGGCCTATGAGGGCGGCGGGCTCAACCTGGTTCCGCAGTCCGAGGCGGGTATCCATCCATCATTCCGTGGAGCGCAGGTGGGCTTGAGCAGCGTGGTGATGGCGGTCGTCCTGATGTTACTCCTCATCGCCTGCGTCAACGTCGCGAATCTCTTCCTCGCTCGTGCCCGTGACCGTTCTCGTGAGATGGCAGTGCGGCTCAGTCTTGGTGCTCGGCGTGGCGCACTGATCACTCAACTGCTGACCGAGAGTCTGGTTTTCGCGGGGCTCGCCGGTATCGTCGGACTCGGGCTGGCGTGGTGGGTGATCGGCATCGCGAACCGTATTCCGTTGCCCATGGACTTGGACTTCACGCCGGGTCTCTCCTTGAGTCCCACGGTGCTGATCTTTACTCTTGCGGTCTCTCTTCTGACGGGACTCCTCTTCGGAATCGCCCCGGCACTTCAGGCGACCAGCCGCTCGCTCGTTCCGGCGCTCAAGGGCGAGGCGCCCGCGGGTGAATCGCGTTCCCGGATGAGCCGGGGGCTCGTCGTCGCCCAGATGAGCCTTTCGATCATATTGCTCGTGGCGTCGGGGCTCTTTCTTCGGAACCTGCGAGCCGCGACGTCGCTCGACAAGGGGTTCGTCAGCGACCATCTCCTGTTCGCCGAGGTGGACCCGGGTCTGCAAGGTTACGATCGGGCGCGCTCGGAGGACTTCTTCGCACGGCTGACGGAGCGCCTGCGGAATCTTCCGATGATCCAGGAGGTGAGTTTCGCCGAGATGGTGCCACTCGGGTTCGGCGGCAGCGACCGAGGAATCAGCATTCCCGACTACCAACCGGGGCCCAAT
>QKDC01000144.1 GCA_003246755.1 Gemmatimonadota bacterium
ATCGTCCAGGTCACCAACCAGCCGGGTCTCGAGTTCCAGCCGGCACTGTCGCCCGACGGTCGGGAGGTCGCCTATGTGGAGGGGCCGATCTCGAGACCCCGAATCGTCGTGCGGAGCGCGGTCGCGCTTGAGGAGCGGGGGGAATTGCGTCTGACCGATGGGCTGGATGGCTTTCACTGGTTCCCTACGTGGAGCCCGGACGGAGAATCGCTGCGTTTCGCGGCGTGCAGGGGTCAATACGGGGGGTGCGCGACACAGCAGGTCGGGAAGCTCGGTGGGGCGATCGAACCTGTCTTTGCCGGAGGAGCCTCGGCGTGGATTGAAAACCGGCCTCACCGGGTGCTCGAGTTGACCCCTGGCCGTTCCGCGTGGTCGCGCGACGGGACGCGCGTGGCCTACAGCGTGGGCATGGACAGCCTGTACACGTCTCCTGCAAGCATCGCGAGCCCGAGGCTCTTGACCATCCTCGAGTCCCCCAATGCGTTCAGGCCCCACTCACTGACGTGGTCGCCCGATGGGCGGTGGATCGCCTTCGTTGACCGTCGCCTCATGTGGACAATTGCCTCGGGTTATCGAGGTCTGAACACCTCGTCCGTCTGGATTGCGGATGCAGAGGATGGCACGCAGGTCCGCATCACGGACGATTCATCCGTGAACATGAGTCCACAGTGGCTGCCCGACAGTCGTCACCTGCTCTTCGTGTCCGACAGGGACGGCGCGCGCGGCATCTACGTGGTGGAAGTGGGCCCCGACGGTCCGAAAGGAGAACCCCGGAGTGTACTGAGTGCCTCCGACGCCCACTCCATTTCGGTCTCCGCGGACGGCAAGCGGCTGGCGTACTCCAAGTTCACGTCTTCTCAGAACATCTGGGCTGTTCCCATCACCGAAGGGCGCGTCACGTCGCTCAGCGACGCGCGACGCGTCACGACGGGCAACCAGGTGGTCGAGTCCCACAGCCTGTCACCGGACGGACGGTGGTTGCTTTTCGACAGTAACCGCGGCGGCGGGAACACGAACCTTTACAGGGTGCCGATAGCCGGTGGCACGCCGGACCCGATCTCCGCTTATCCGTACGACGTGTACAATCCGGTGTTGTCACCCGACGGTGCGGAGATCGTTTTCCATACGGCGGACGCCGAAGAGGGAATGTACCAATTGAAGGTCATGCCAGTGACTGGAGGTGCACCAACCGTGCTGGCCGCTTTCTCCGGCGTCACGAACGCGCCCGACTGGTCACCGGACGGGTTGACCGTCGCGTTTCAGACGTTTGGCAATGAGGGGGCTCTGCATTCAACGGTCTGGACCGTTTCCCGGGATTCCATTGGTGCTTCCTGGAGCGATCCGCGCGAGCTCAACGACCTGGAGTGCTTCTGGCCGGAATGGTCCCCGGACGGAGCAAAGCTGTCTTGCTGGTGGTGGCCGGGCCCCGAGAAGCGATGCGAATCGATCGTTGCGTGCATCACGCTGCTGTCGACAGCCGGCGAAGTACTCGACATACTGGACACGCAGGTGGAAAAGCCTCCCGGACCCTGGGAGCCGGAGTGGTCATGGGACGGCTCTCTCCTCTATTTCATCGGCCTGGACGCGGACGGCTCCAAGGGATTGTGGTCGCTGCCGGCAACAGGGGGAGAGCCAACGAAGGTCATTGCCTTCGACGATCCTACGGTTGTAGTGGGCGACGCATTTGCCGTCGGGCCAGACGCCATATACCTGACAGTCATCGAGGACGAGAGCGATATCTGGGTGGCGGATCTGAAGGTCGGGCGGTAGCGTCGTCAATCGTCCCAGGTTTCCCGGCAGGATGCCGTACTGGAACGCTGAGATGCCGGCCCTGACGCTCGAACACCAAGGAAAACCGGCAATCTGTCGCTATTGGCAGTTCCCCTAGCCAGCGCCAGACCTGGACCGGCACGCTGACGTGTGATTTGGATCAACCGGGTGTAGACCTCAAGGCCCCGCAGCGACCAGGGTCGCTGCGGGGCCTGCCGCTCCGCTCCGGATGTCGGCCGCAATATGACAGGGTGCCGGCGTCAGCCTCCCATCACGAACGCATTGCGAGCACTGCAACCCTCGGCGTTACGGCTCTCCGCGAAAGCGCTGTCAGGGCGTGATCGTCAGTGCCGCATCGGCCGTCGAAAGACCATGGCCGGTGGGCATCGGTGCCCCAACTGTACGTTACCGTATTTCCCTGCATTTCCTTGACCGTCATCTGGATGTTGGCTGCCTCCACCGGATCACGACCACGGAGATCGGGAGGAATCGTAGACGGGCCCGAAACCCAACTCCGTCGGAGTGGTTTCACGGTCAAGTCCCGGGCGGTGTCCTCGATCCAGGCCGTGTTCCCGATGATGGTGAACTGGTGATCGTTCCGTGCCCGACGTCGGCCGGCCCTCCTTACTGGAGCGGACGCCTGGGTGTCGTTTGGCTCCTCGCGTCAGTGCAGGTTGATTTCCGAGGATGTGGTCGCGCATCCTTTGTCCGGCCAGCAAACCCTCTGCCAGTGTCCGTTGTACATCAGATCGCCAAGCACACCGTGTCCGCGATACCGCCACGTATTCGCATTTGCTCCGTCGCCGGTGCCGAAAACGTCATTGTCGTTGTGTGACGTGCGTCCCCAGCCCTCGGCGACGAGTGCGTTCCCGAAGCAGTTGCCGGGTGCGTTCGTGTCACGGATGGTGATCCAGGCATCTCCCTGCGAGATCGCGTGCAGCCAGCTCTGCGGGTTTTCACCCACATAGAACCCGACATCCTGGTACGACACGGGGGCCTCGGTTTGCTGAAGGCCGCAATCCGGTTCGCTGCCTCCGCCGAGGGGAACGGTCGCATGACACGCGCGCAGACCGTTCGCGGGATCGGTGAAGCACACGACCCAGTCGGACGCCGCCCGGTACACCTTGATATTCCCGTTGTCCGGGTTGTTCATCCAGTCGAACGCCGGTTCGACCTGGACAGGCTCGACCGGCAGCTGCTCGCTGCAGGCGATGAGCAGGAACGGAAGCAGGGTCAACCTCAACGCGCGCCGGACCCCCCTCCTGAGAAAAAGGAATTGAAGCGGCCTCTTCGCCGGCCGGTCGAGCACGCGCGAACGGCGCTGGCACCGGACCGCCATCGTT
>QKDC01000129.1 GCA_003246755.1 Gemmatimonadota bacterium
GTACTGGCCGACGCTCCTCGGTGGGAGATCCACCAACACCAGATGATTCCCCCGCGTCCGGGCCAGAAGGAGGTTCCCCCTCTTGGCAGGGCGCTCGACCAAGACTTCGTGAACGCTCCCGACCCGGGCGAGGTTGCGCCCTGTGGCTTGACCTCGCACCACGGCAATGAGTCGCTGGAGTCTCTCAGAGGCGATGTCGTCCGGGACGGGGTCGCCGAGGCGGGTGGCGGGCGTCCCCTCGCGCGGGGAATACCGGAACGTGTAGGCGTCGTCGAACCCCGCCTCGCCCACGAGGCTGAGGGTTTCCTCGAACTGGGCTTCGGTCTCCCCGGGGAATCCCACGATGATGTCCGTCGAGAAGGTGATCTCCGGCATGGCCTCACGCAGTCGACCGACAACCGTGAGATAGTCCTCCCGCGTGTAGCGGCGCAGCATGCGCCGCAGGACGGCGTTCGATCCACTCTGCACCGGAAGGTGGACGTGCTCGCAGACCGCTGGCACGCCAGCCATTGCTTCGATGACCCGGGGGGTGAAATCCGTAGGATACGGACTGGTGAATCTGAGGCGCCGCACACCATCCACGTCGCCAACCGCCCGCAGGAGATCGGCGAAGTCATGCGAGCCATCGTGGTACGCGTTGACTGTTTGGCCCAGTAGCGTGACTTCCGAGATACCTTGCACCACGAGGCCGCGCGTTTCGAGTACGACATCCTCTAGTCTGCGACTACGCTCGGGCCCGCGCGTGTACGGAACGATGCAGAAGGTGCACTTATAATCGCACCCACGTTGCACCGTCACGAAGGCGGTGGGAGAATCCTCTCTGACTGGGGGGACGTCCTCGTAGTGCTCCCAGGACCTGAACTCGACATCCGCCAAGCGATCGCCGCTCATGGCCTGGGTCAGCATCTCGGGAAGGTTGCGATACGCGTCGGGGCCGACAACCAGGTCAACTTTGGCCTCGCGCGCGAGCAACGTCGCCCCCAGCCTCTGGGCCATGCACCCAACCACCCCCATCACCCTCCCCGGCGCCTTGTGGCGCTGGAGTTCGCCCACCCGCCCAAAGACCCTCATCTCCGCATTGTCGCGAACAGCACAGGTGTTGATCAGAATGACGTCGGCGTTCTCGGGAGAATCGGTCGTGGCAAATCCCGCTCGACCCAGAATGCCGCGCATCACCTCGGTATCGGCCACGTTCATCTGACAACCGTAGGTCTCGATGTACACCGAGGTCATCGGCCCGCCCCTATTGCCGAACCGTAACGCCGAACCGCACGACGAAGGTCCGCTCACTGAAGGCTCCTTCGTCCCGCCAGATCCGCTCGAAGGCAATATCCACCCCACCCCGCTGGCCGCTCATCAGGAACCCGGTCCCCATGGTGATCCCGAGTTCTTTCCCCGTCTCCCTCCCTGCAACCACGGGGTATGGCAGGCTGCCCCACCGCACCCCCAACCGCAGTGGGAACTGATTTGGAGCCGCAATGCTGCGGGTGAGCTGGAGTCCCAGGGCCGCCGCCGTGGTGTTGGAGGCGCCGGTGCCCCCACGCGCCTTGAGTTCTTCGTCCCCCCGGGACCAGCTCCTGGTGAGCAGATGACCCCCGACCGCAAGCCGGTTGGACACGGTCCACTGGGCACCAACACCGAGAGTCCTCGGCAGCGGAATGCTGCCCGTTTTGGTCGTGTCCTTCTCGGTGGCCAGATCCGAGTCCATCCGAGCGGTGACGCCGAGTACGAGGTCATCGGTGGGCTGGAACAGCACGCCTGCTGAAACTCCGGTCGCAAGGGCGGCGAGTTCATTGCGGAGGTTGATCGGGATGAAAGTGGTATCCGAAAACCCGCGACGGTACTCCATCCGGTTCGTCCCAGTGACCAGGTGCACTCCCAACCCCACCACGACGCGTCGCCATCGGTACGCCACGGCGGCGCGGAGATCCGAGAGTCCCCCTCGAGAGATCAGGGTATCATCGACGACCACGGGGAGGCCCCGGAGTTGGATGGTGTCCTGGGAAGCGAGGGCAAAGGTGCGGTCGGTGTACACCGACGCACTCACTGCCCCCGATAACCGGCTGGACACACGACCACCCGCAATAAAGAGCGGAAAATTGGCATCGTACCCCGAGGCGGATCCAAACGGATTCTGGGAACTCCGCCAGTACTGACTGATGTTCATCGAAGCGATCGGGCGATCGATCGCGAATACCGAGGCCGGATTGACCGCACTCGTGCCATCGAAGAATCCAAAGGCGCCGGCGGACCCCTCCGTGCGCGTCGAGTAGGGCAGACCCGGAAGCCCCAACGAGCGAACACCAAACTGCGAGGTCTGGCCTGCCGCCAACGACGGCAGAAGCACCACCAAGACGACCAGCACCACCCAGGACCGCTTCATGGTCGCTCAACCGCCGGAGGAATCAGATAGGTCACCCGCAATTGGGGAGCACCCGTCGTCGAGCGACTCGATCGAAAGGAGGGGTGGAAGAACGATCCGCCCTCCGGAGAGAGCGAGAGGTAGAGTGCCTGGGGGAGGGGGTTCGGCCCGGTCCAGGTATTGACGATGGCCCCCACGTCAACGGACACCACGTCCGGCGATCCATCCTCGAGTTCCGTGACGGTCCTGAGCCTGAACGCCGGCGTCGACTTGGCCCCGATGTCGTACGCGATACCACGCACTTCGAGCCCGGTGGGATCATTGGGTGCCCCATGGAGCGGCGCAGCCGGTGTCAATTCCAACGTGGCACGGAGAAGGTTTGCCGAATCGAGGACCTCCGCCGGTAGGGTGAATCGCAGGATACTGCGGGACGCTGGGACACCCCCCACATAGAGCAAGGCTGGATCCAGGGTGTGGTCGCGATCGATCACATAACCGTTGGCCGCCGTCGCAGAGCTGATGAGCTGAGCCTGAGCCGTCGTGTCCGAGACGTCCGCATGAACGTAGGTCACCATCGATGCCGCAGGGGTAGTTCCGGCAATCGAACCCAAGCGAACGCCCGCCGCGTCCGGCTCCTTCACCGTGACCCCAAACTGCAATTGACCGGAATCCTCAGCGGGTATCACGAGACGGTCGAGGACCTCGCCGGACAGCACGAAGGTGACCGATCCGCGCTTCACACTGTCGGGTACCGCGAGGCTGTCCAGGAAAGACGCCGCGTTCATCTCACCGTCGACCGCCTGGAATCCATCCAGGGTGTCGATCGTCACCGGGAGCCGGTAGAGCTCGAGCACCAGCCCGCCCCGCGTGCTGTCTCGGGCCACGATGCTCATGGTGACCACAACCGAATCGACCGTATAGGTCCTGAGTGAATCGAGCACCACAATCGAATCGGGTCTCGACTCGAATCGGTACCAGGCCCGTGCCTCCCCAACGGGGAGTCCAGTGCCCGCCAGAAGGGCGGCGGCCTGCATCCACCCCGCGTAGCCCGTGAAGGTCGAGTCACCGTTCATGTTGGCGGTCAAGAGAAACTCCCGGATCTCCGGCTGGCCCGCCGGACAGAGCTCCGGGCAACTTCCAGGCACGATCAACTCCTGCTTGCATCCACCAAGCAGCAGGATGAGGGGAACAAACCCACGCAGATTCATGGCAACTGATCCGGAGAAAAAGCGTCCGGAAGGAGGTCGCGCACCTGCCACCGCTGCGTCCGTTCTGGGCCTACCGCCACGACTTCAGCCTCAGGCGCGAACTCGGCAAGCACCTGGCGGCACGCACCACAGGGAGCCGCAGGCGGGTCACAATCGCTCACGACCACAACCCGGCCGAGTCTCGTCACACCCGCCGTCACAGCCGAGCCGATGGCGACCCGCTCCGCGCACATCGAGAGTCCGTAGGAGGCGTTCTCCACATTGCATCCGGCAAACACCGACCCATCGAGTCCCTCCACGGCGGCCCCGACCCGAAATCCGGAGTAGGGCGCATAGGCTCTGTCGTGCGCGTCACGGGCAGCCTGCAGCAGCGTATCAACCACTCAAGACCTCAGACAGAAAGGACGTGCCCGCAGGGAGCGGCTCGAGGTCGAGGAATTCGGCCACGGTCTGACCGACATCCGCAAACGTGTCGCGCTCACCCAGGGGCACCGGATGAATCCTGGGACCAACGACCAAGACGGGAACCCGCTCGCGTGAGTGATCGGTGGACGCGGTCGTCGGATCGTTCCCGTGGTCGGCGGTAAAGATAATCAGGTCTTCGTTTTGGACCCGATCGAGAAGCGCGGGAATGGCACGGTCGAGCTCGGTGAGTCCCCCGACAAATCCTGCCACGTCGTTGCGATGGCCCCAACTCTGATCGAATTCGATCACGTTCGCGAAGAGGAAGCCCGACGCCATCGTTTCGAGTGCCTCGGCGAGCAGTTGGTAGGCCTCGACATTGGTACCGGCGTGGCGGCTGGTAATTCCCCTCCCGGCAAAGAGATCGTCCACCTTCCCTACCCCGACGCGAGGAAGTCGAGCGGCCTCCGCCCGATCGAGGAGGGTGGAGCCGGGTGGCTCCAGACTGAAGTCCTTCCGACCCGCCGTCCGCACCCACTCAGATTCGGACCCCACAAACGGACGGGCGATGACCCTGGAGACGGCGTGTTCCCCCGTCAGGAGTTGCCGAGCAATCGCGCACGCCGCGTAGAGCTCTTCAAGGGGAACGACGGATTCGTGTGCGGCCACCTGAAACACGCTGTCGGCGGAGGTGTATACGATCCACGCTCCGGTGCGCAAATGCTCGCTTGCGTATTCCGACAACATGACCGTACCCGAGCCAACCCGGTTACAGATCACCGGGCGCCCGGTCCGACGGCTGAACTCCTCGAGCAGGTCTGCGGGGAAGCCATCCGGGTAGGTGGGAAAGGGGCGCTCCAGGATGAGACCCGTCAACTCCCAATGGCCCGTGGTACTGTCCTTTCCATGGCTCTTCGGATGGGCCGAACCCCACGCCGCCATGGGCCGCTCGACCCGGGCAACTCCCCGCATCGGCTCGATACAGCCGAGCCCCAGGCGTTCGAGGTTGGGCAACGAGAGCGGCCCACCGACACGCGCGACATTGCCCAACGTGTTGCTCCCCGTATCGCCGTACCGTTGGGTGTCACGGGTTGGTCCACACCCTAACCCATCGAGCACGATGATGGCCGCCCGTTTGGCCAATCTCAGGAGTCCGCGCGGAGGAACTGGAACCGGAGGGCCGTGAGAGTCTCCGTGAGCAGGCGTGTCTCGTCCCCCTCCAGATTTCCCTTGGTCTTCTCTTCGAGCATCGACAGGGTGTCGATCAGGGCCCGGGCGACTTCCTTGACGGACCCCCCCTCGGGCATCCCTTCGGGGCGGTGTCCCTCGAGCAGGGAGGCCGCCTGCTGTGACAACCCCAGCACCAGTGAGGCGAACTGTGGATTCATGAATCTCTCCGGTATCGGCGTTGGACTCGGCCGCCAAGGCCGGTCAGTAGGGTGTAAGGAATCGTTCGAGCCGCGGAGGCCTGGTCCTGCAACGAGACTCGCCCGCCAAACAAGGTGGCGACGTCTCCCAACCCGACGTCCGCATCGCCGACGTCGACCATGGTCATGTCCATCGTCACCCTCCCGGCGATCGGGTAGAGTTCACCATGGATCTCCACCATCCCACCGTTGCTGAGCCCCACCGGGACACCGTCGGCGTATCCGGCGGCCAAGGTCACGATGGTCGACGGTTTCTGCGCGGTCCACGTGGCGCCGTAGCTCACGGTATCCCCCCGGCGCACGCGGCGGGTGGCAACGACCTGGGCGCAGAAGGAGACGACCGGAAGCGGCGAATAGCCACCCACCGGCCCACCATAGAGGTAGATGCCCGGGCGGACCAGGTCGGCGGGCAGTCCGAGGCCATGGACCCCTGCGGCACTGTTTGACCCATGCAGGAGCCGAGGTCGACGGCCGAGTGCGGTGAGACTCTCCAAGAGCCGCGCCCACTGGAGTCGAGTGGCCTTCGCATCGCTGTCGCTCGAGTGAAACTGGCAGAATGCCCCTTCCCATCCCTCTGCACCGGAGAGGATGACGGCGGCCTGAGCCAGGCCCTCGGCATCATTCCAGAGCATACCCGATCGGCCCATCCCGGTGTCTATTTCGAGATGGAAGGGCGAATCGCTTCGGCCAACCCACTGTGAGAGTGTCTGGATATCCCCTATGGTCGGCCGAAGCGCGAAGGAGAGGTGGGCCTCGACTCGTGAGGGAATGAGCGGCGTCAAGACCAGAATGGGATGTTTGATTCCCAGAGCGCGAAGCTCGGCACCCTCCTCAACCGTCCCAACGGCGTAGCCCCACGGCGGGAGCACCTCCAGGGCCCGTACGATCTCGGACACGCCGAGACCATAGGCGTTGGCCTTGACGACGGGGATGAGCGGGGTGTTGGTCAGGGACTGGAAGGCCCTCGCGTTGGCGACGAGTGCCCCGAGATCGATGTCCACCCAGGCCTGAGGCAGCGTGTCGTTGTTCGGCGCGTTCACGGCGGGCAATACAATACCTGGCGAGGAAGGTAAATGCAAGAAAATACAGCGCTTGCGCGTGCAATGGCGATGGTATCCGACCTCCGGGAACGGTGCCCGTGGGACCGGGTTCAAACGCGCGACACCCTCCGCCCCTATCTGGTGGAAGAGGTCCTGGAACTCGATCACGCTCTGGGCGACGGGGACCCCGTCGCCATCAGAGACGAGGTCGCCGACCTCCTTCTCCACCTCGCATGGCAGCTCGTCTTGGCCGAAGAGTTGGACGAGTTCACCGCTGAGGATGTTGCGAGTGACCTCGAAGAGAAGATGAGACGCCGTCACCCCCACCTCTTCGACCTCGGGCCCCGAGTGCCGTGGGAGGAGTTGAAACGGCGTGAACCAGGGGCCCGCCCCAACGGGACACTAGAGGGACTCCCGCCGACGTTGCCCAGTCTGCAGATGAGCCTACGGCTTCAGGAACGGGCCGCATCGGTGGGGTTCGATTGGCCTGATTTGGAGGGCCCTCTGGCAAAAGTGAAAGAGGAAACGGCCGAACTCGAAGAGGAGATGACGAGGGCGAATCCTGATCGGGATCGGTTGACCCATGAAGTCGGTGACCTCCTGACCTCCGTCGTCAACCTGGCTCGAAAACTCGGCGTGCATCCCGGGAATGCCCTCGACCGGGCCAACCGCCGATTCAGGAGCCGCTTCGCCGCCGTGGAGCAATTGGCCGAGAAGAGGGGCCTCGAGCTCCAAGCAATGGGCCTTGAGGGACTGGATGAGCTGTGGGATGAGGTCAAAGCGGGTGAAGGGTCCTGATGACCGAATCGCGGATCGTGTTCGCCACATGCGACAAGCGTGTGGACCTGACCCCGTCCGATGCCCTGCTGCTCCCGGTGCTTGCCAGGATGGGAGTGGCAGCCTCGTCGATGCCATGGAACGCCATTGCGAGTCAGGAAGACGAGCACCTGCTGGTCTGTCTCCGGTCAACCTGGGACTATCATCTCCGGATTGGTGAGTTTCGAACCTGGGTGGAGTCATTCTTGCCCACGCCCTGGCGTTTGTGGAATCCACCGGAGATCGTCCTCTGGAACATGGACAAGACCTACCTTCGGGATCTCGCCGACAGGGGTATTCCCATACCACCGACGCGCTGGTTCAACCCCGGGGAGACGCCGAGCATGCCGGATCTCTTCCGCGAAACGGAGTGGGAACAGCTGGTATTGAAGCCCAGGGTCTCAGCCACGGCGCACGAGACGTATCTCCTCACGGCACCGGGCGAGGGCCACCACGTGGATTGGATCCCCTTCCAAGAAACGGGTGCGATCATGCAATCCTTCGCGCCGGAGGTGGCTCACGGGGAAGTCTCCCTCGTCTATCTGGCCGGGGCCTTCAGCCATGCGGTCCGGAAGACCCCAGCGGTGGGAGAGTTTCGGGTGCAAGGTGAATTTGGTGGCACGATAGAGCGTGAATCTCCTTCCCGGGCGTTGAGAGACTTGGGTGACAGGGTGCTGGAGACTCTCTCCGCCGACTGGCTGTACGCTCGAGTGGATGCCGTTGAGACCTCCGAGGGGCCGCTCCTCATGGAACTCGAATTGATCGAGCCCGACCTCTTTCTCGACCACGCGCCTGGGGCCGCGGAGACACTGGCAACCGTGCTTGCAACGGCGCTTGAGCGAGTGGGCTAACAGCGTGACCACCTCCTTCGATGCGGCTCCGCGATTCCGAGTCATTCGGGTGCTCGGCCAGGGTGGATTCGGTGCCGTGTACGAGGCGGAGGACCTCAAGCGGGACCGCAGGGTAGCCCTCAAGCGTCTGCTGCACATGGACGCCTCCGCCCTGCTGCGATTCAAGCGAGAGTTCCGGTCCCTCGCCGACGTGAGTCACCCGCACCTCGTGCGGCTCGGCGAACTCATCGCCGAAAAGGATGAGTGGTACTTCACCATGGAATTGGTCGACGGTGTCGACCTGCTGTCGTACATCCGTCATTCCGGCGCCTCGCCGTCGCGTGCGAGCGCCAGTGCCAGCGCTGCGCGGGTCTCATTTCGATCGGGATTCGACGAGCGCCGTCTTCGTGAGGCGTTCTCGCAGCTCACCGATGGACTCCAGGCACTCCACGCTGCCGGCATGCTCCATCGAGACCTCAAACCCTCCAACGTCATGGTGACCCGAGAAGGCCGTGTGGTCATCCTGGACTTTGGCTTGGTCACGACCCTTGGTCCCGAGGATTCCACGAAGTCAACGACGATCGTTGGAACTCCTGCGTATATGTCACCCGAACAGGGCGAGGGGGGTACCGTTTCGACGGCGAGCGATTGGTACGCTGTCGGCGTCATGCTGTTCGAAGCTCTGACTGGTCGCCTGCCTTTCGAGGGAAACTTCTTCCAGGTCATGCACGCACGTCACGAGTCCGAGGCCCCGATAGCGCGCGAAACGGCTCCCGGCATACCGGGAGATCTCAACGAGCTTTGCCGGGCCCTTCTGGCACGTGAACCAAGCCTTCGACCGACCGGAGAGCAGGTGATCGCCCACCTCCGACCGGAGCCGGGTCCGGTCGGGGTAGCCGACCGCATGCCTTCGAGCGGACCGTTCGTTGGGCGAGTACGGGAGTTGGCAACCCTTCGATCGGCGCTCGACAGTGTTCGCGAGGGGGCGGTGGCAACCGCCTACATCAAGGCGCCCTCGGGCGTGGGCAAGAGCGCGCTGGTTCGGCGTTTCCTCGCTGGTGTCGAAAGGGAGCCCGACGTGCTGGTGCTCGCCGGTCGATGCTACCAGCGCGAATCGGTGCCCTACAAAGCACTCGATACCCTCGTGGACTCGTTGTGCCAGCACCTCTCACAACTGCCGGCCGTGGAACTGGCTCGGATACTCCCGCGCGACTGGTCCGCACTAGTCCGGCTCTTTCCAGTACTGCAGAGTCTTCAGGACACCCCACGCATCGGACGCCGTTCAGGGGTGAACGAACCGCAAGACGTGCGAGAGCTCCGGCGGCGAGGTTTTGCTGCCCTTCGCGAACTCCTGGCACGCCTTGGGGATCACCACACGGTGATCCTCTTCATTGACGATCTCCAATGGGGCGATGTCGATAGCGGCCTATTGCTGAGGGAACTCCTCCGTCCGCCAGAGCCTCCCCTGCTGCTCCTCCTCGGGTGTTACCGCAGCGACGAGGTCGAGTCGAGTCCTCTGCTCAAGGTGCTCGAGGAAGGAGGCCGGGACGAAGGCGTGCACCACGTGATTGACCTCGAGGTGCTCACCGACGAAGAGGCCAGAGATCTCGCTCTGGCCTACGTCGGCTCGGACGACGAGGCAGCACGCACCCTGGCCGAGGCGCTGGCACGTGAGTCGGGAGGGAACCCCTTATTCGTCGACCAGCTGGTTCGGCATCACGAAACGGTCCCCTCGGGAGGGCTCGAAAGGATTCGGCTGGAATCCGTCATCGAGGCACGTTTGGAGGGGGTTCCGGAGTCTTCCCGCCGACTGCTCGACGTGATCGCCGTTGCCGGGCAACCACTGGAACTGGAACTCGCCAACCAGGCCGCTGGCCTCGACCCGCACGACACGGCCCCCGTCGACCTGCTGCGTGCGGCACAGTGGGTGAGAAGTAGAGCGGTCGAGCGGGGGGAGATGTTCGAGACCTATCATGATCGGGTGAGGCAGACGGTGGTTGGGCTCCTGGACCCCGAGATCCTACCCGCCATTCACGGACGTCTCGCGACGGCCCTCGAAGCCTCCGGGGTAGCTGACCCAGAAGCCCTCGCCGAGCACTATCTCAACGCGGGTGATCACGAGCTGGCGGCGCGCCACTCGCTCCGCGCTGCCGACCTGGCTGCCGAGGCGCTTGCCTTCGACCGGGCGGCCCGACTCTATCAAATGGGCCTCGAGCTCTGGGAACCTCCTGGGATTGATGCCCAACGTGCCCTGCGGCGCCGTCTTGCCGACGCGCTGGCCAACGCCAACCGCGGTGAAGAAGCCGCGCGCGCGTATCTTCTGGCCGCAACAGACGCCGGCCCGCGCGAGACTCTCGAACTGACTCGCCGCGCGGGGGAACAGTTTCTCATCAGCGGTCTCATCGATGAGGGCCTGGAAGTCATCAGCCAGGTCCTCACGATGGTCGGTATGGAACTCGCGCCATCGCCGAGACGCGCCCTGGTGGATCTGATTCTCCGACGGATTCACTTGCGACTCCGAGGACTCGAGTTCAAACACACCCGACCCTCGGAAATCGCACCGGAAATTCTCACCCGGATCGACGTGTGCTGGTCGGTCACCGTGGGACTCGCCATGGTCGAGGTGATCCAGAGCGCACGCTTCCAGGCGGTGAACCTGCTCCAGGCCCTTCGCGCAGGCGATCCCTTGCGCGTGACGCGTGCACTCGGCATGGAGCTCATCTTCGAGTCAATCGGCACCAGCCGCTCCACTCGTCGAATCCAGGCACTTTCGAACCGTCTCGCAACCCTCGTGGATGACCTGAACGAGCCGTACACCACAGGGTGGCTTGCCATCGTAGAGGGTATTATCGCCGGCCTGCAGGGTCGTTTTGATAAGTCCCTGACGGCGTGTGAAGCGGGAGAGGCCATGCTCCGCGAACGGTGTACCGGCGTTACGTGGGAAGTCATGACCGCGCGACTCTACCAACTGCACGCGTTGGTCATGATGGGACGCTGGAAGGACCTCGCCATTGCCGCGCCCGCCCAGCTGGAGGAAGGTCAGGCGCGCAAGGACAACTACCTCACGACCTACATCCGGACGCGCAGTCTCTTTTTGGTTCATCTCGCACACGACGACCCGGACACGGCGCGTGAGCTACAATCTCACAGTCTCGAGGGATGGTCCCGCATGGGGTTCCAGGTCCAGCACTATTGGGATTGGTACGCGACCACGGAGATCGAACTCTACGCGGGGAACCCTGATGTCGCGTGGGAAAACCTGACGCGACGATGGCGCGCCTACCAGACCTCGCTGTTGCCGCGCACGCAGGGCCTCCATATCGAGACCCTGCACCTTCGGGCCCGCACCGCCATCAGTCTCGCGGCGCACGACGCGCTCGCAGGGTCCGTCACGGGGGGGGCGTATCGCCTCCTCA
>QKDC01000012.1 GCA_003246755.1 Gemmatimonadota bacterium
TGCGTTGGCACCTTCCGTTCCAGCTCATCGAACCAGTTGAAGATCGCGTTGATCCGGTTCGGGATCGCGTCGGGAGGATGGTGGATCATCAGAAACCGATCGTCGGTCAGTGGCGCGTAGTCGATCGAGTCGGTATCCCCTGTCGGCAGAGCCCATCCGCCGTCGAAGAGCTGCCGCGGCTCGCTTGCCTTCAGGTCAGGCTGCCGCAGGATCTCCGACGCCATCATGCGGTTGTTGTCTTTGAAGTAGAGTCGATCTCCGGATGGAGCCCAGCGTGGGCTTGTTCCCCCGGCGGTCGAAACCGCGAGGCGAACGCCGGCCCCCTCCACGGGCTGGATGTAGACTTCATTGCGGCCCGTCAGGTTGGAAACGTAGGCGATGAGACGGCCGTCCGGCGATGCGCTGGCCTGCCCCTCCATAGCGGCGGTGACCAGCCACGGACTTGCCTTCCCGCCTGGCGGCAACAGCCAGATGTCCTGCCCCGTTTCGGGGTGACTTTCCACGTAGATGAGCGTTCCGTCCGGGGTCATCGACCACGGGATCTGATCGAACTCCTTTGCGAGAACGTTGTCGACGGCACCGGAGCCCGAAGCATCCGTCACAAACATGTCCCAGTTGCCGCCGCGATTCGACGCGAACGTGATCCGGCCTCCGTTCGGATGCCACACCGCAGTACCCTGAGCCTCGGTCGGGTCTGACTTTTGCGTCAGGGGCAACCGGCTTCCTCGCTGCAGGTCTTGAACGTGCAACTTGAGGTCGATCGTAAGGACGACGTGTCGACCGTCCGGGGAGACGCTGAGTTCCTGGTGGTTTCCTGCTTCACCACCCGCAGGAGTCGTCTTGCCCTTCTGGTCGACAAAGACGAGGGTCTTTCCGGAAAGGTCCAGCGGCGCATAGACCAACGTGCCGTTCGACGAGATGCCGAATTTTGACTCGCCGCTCGCCCCGCCAGGATCCACGAACTCGAGGACCGGCTCCGGGGCTGAGTTCGGTGCGGTAAGGATGTCGCCCGGAATCGCCAAGAGATCACCACCGTCTCCGACGAACAGGATGTGTCCCGAGTCGGCGAAAGCGGCCCGACGCCACGATTTCGGAACCAAACGGGTCTGTCGGAGGTCCGAGAGATCGAGATGTACCAGGCCATCCTTCTCGCCCCAACTGTTGAACAGGATACCGCTGTCGCCGGGGAGCGCATACGGGTAGACGAAGGCGTAGGTCGTCTCCCCATCGGGAGTCAGCAGAGGCTCGGGCGTTCCGCCGTTCTCGTGGATGCGAAACAGGCCACCGTTCCATGCAGGCGTGAAGAGGATCGTCCCGTCCTCGAGCCAGCATCCTCCGAGGGAGGACGTCGCCCTGGCCAGCATGACTGGGGTCCCCCCGGAGACGCGAACCTTGAATAGGCTGCCACGCGCATAGAACGCGATCCAGCGACCGTCAGGGGAGAAGAACAGGGAATAGGCTTCCTCGGTTCCTTCCAGGGGGCGCAACTCGGTCTCGTCCAGTGTTCTCGTGTAGATCTTCGGTCGCTGGACGCCGTCGGTGGAGACGAAGGCGATCCGCTGCCCGTCGCGGGTGATCTTCGGTCCGGCCACGAGGACGTGGTTCGTGGGAAGTGCGATGGATGCACGCGTCGATCCGGATCCCGAAGTCGTGGTGGACGGACGCAAGGCGAATACCGAGAGCGCTATCGCGACAAGGACGAGAGCTCCGATGAGTGCCAGCGCGGGCCGGCTCGCGAAGCGCGCCGGTGCGGGTGGCGCGGTCACGTCTTCGTCCCCGCGGGACATGAGTTCGTATCGGGCGTCCCCGATATCACGCAGGCGCATTCCTGGATCGCGTTGCAGGCAGCGCCCGATCACACGCCGGACCGCCGGCGGCGTCGCCCCCGGCAGCAACGTGAGATCCGGCGACGTCGCCAGCACCGCGGCCAGGGTCTCCGAGACATCCTCGCCGCGGAACGGCGAACGGCCGGCCAGCATCTCGTAAAGCACGCAGCCGAAGGACCAGATGTCGGTCCGCTTGTCCACCGGTCGCCCGCGGGCCTGTTCGGGACTCATGTAAGCCGCCGTGCCCAGAATCATCCCCGCAACCGTCCCTCCCGATGTGACCGTGGGCGACATCGAAAGGTTCTCCGACGAGATCCCCGATTCCACGGACTTGGCCAATCCGAAGTCGAGCACCTTGATTGTTCCGCCGGGGGTGACTTGAATGTTGGCCGGTTTGAGGTCCCGATGAACGACACCTTCGTCGTGTGCCGCCTCGAGCGCCTCCGCAACTTGAATCGCCAAGCCCAGAGCCTCTTCGAGCTCAACGGGCCCCCGGGAGAGACGCTCAGCGAGGCTTTCGCCTGCCACGAGTTCCATGGCCAAGAAGTGGACGGCCTCGACCTGATGCAGTCCGTAAATCGAGGCGATGTTCGGATGATTCAGGGAGGCCAGCAATTTCGCCTCGCGGTCGAAGCGCGCGAGACGACCCGGGTCGGTAGCGAACGTGTCCGGTAGGATCTTGATCGCGACCTCGCGGTCGAGTGCCGTATCGACGGCTCTCCACACGACACCCATTCCGCCCTCGCCGATTCTCTCGATGAGGCGGTAGTGAAGCAGCTGCTGTCCGGCCTGGATGGCTATGTTCGCACTCCCTAACGCAGCCGGAATATGCAGATCATACGCGTGAACTCGTCCTTATTGAAGGCATCCAAGCCGCCTGTTGTGTGGAGACTCGTCGACGCGTTGACTTGCGGAGCGAAATCCGATGGTCACGGGCTTTCGAGGATCTCAGCCGACGCTTAAGTCGTTCTCCTGCAATGGAATGGGCCCACCAGGACTCGAACCTGGGACCAGCGGATTATGATCCGCCGGTCTAACCCGAGACGCGACGACTCCCCGGCTCAGCGCCCCCACCAATCGGGCCGGCGGGTAGGAAAAACAACCCGCCATTCTGTTGAGAGCCACGAGTATCCGGGCCTCACCAATGTCCGATAAGGGGTCTTACGTCAACCTCCCGGGCATGTTCCACCCCGCGGATCCCCGCGTTCTGCGGACCCACGCTTCCAGCG
>QKDC01000099.1 GCA_003246755.1 Gemmatimonadota bacterium
GCTCTCTGCACCTCGGGATGCACCAGGAGACTCCGGTCACCCTGTTCGAAGAGCCGGTGGAGGAGGGATCCGACGGACTCGTAGAACTTGAGGAGGATGTTGCCCACGAAACCGTCGCAGACAGCGACGTCGATGTGTCCACCCTTCGAGTGACCCGCGAGGAGGTCACGTCCCTCGATATTGCCGACGAACTCCAGTCCCGGGGTATCCCGCAGCACCTGGAAGGCTTCCTGAACGGTCTTGCCCCCCTTCTTTTCCTCTTCCCCGATGTTCAGGAGGCCCACCTTGGGGGCCGCAATGTCCTGCACATCCCGCATGTACACGGACCCGAGCCGAGCGAAACCCACGAGTTCCTGAACGGAACAATCCACATTCGCTCCAGCATCCAGAACCAGCAGCGGCCCCGTTGCAGTGGGGAAAAGCGCAGCGACAGTGGCGCGCTTCACCCCGTTGTGCAGCCCGAGAATCATGGTGGAGGCCGCGAGGATAGCGCCGGTGTTCCCCGCCGAGATGAAAGCGTCTGCCTCGGCTCTGGCATGGCGTTCGAGTCCGACGACGACCGACGAATGGCGCTTGCGGCGAACCGCCTGGAGTGGAGGTTCATCCATGCTGATGACCTCGGGGGCCTCATGAATGAGAACCCGCGATCTGTCGATGTCGGGATGACGACCGAGTTCCGCTTCAATGACCTCAGTCTGGCCGATGAGATGGACCTCGAATGTCGCGGGAAGGTCACTGAGGGCGAGCCCTACCCCCTCGATCTCCGCGCGGGGGGCGTTATCTCCCCCCATGGCGTCCAGGGCGACCCGGATCACGCTCAGGCGTCCTCGACTTCGATCCTCTTCTTGCCTCCGTAGTACCCACAGGAACCGCACACCCGGTGCGGCAGCTTGGGAGAGCCACACCGCGAGCAGGCCTGTGTGGGTATCCGTGCGGCAACATCATGTCCACGACGCAGCCGCTTTCGGGATTTGGAGGTTCTACGCTTTGGGACAGCCATGGATCCTCAACGTGGTTCTGGAGTACCTGCGCACTGGCAGGTCTCCTGGTTCAAGTCGGTGCCACAGTGGGGGCAGAGCCCCGCGCAACCTTCCCGGCAGAGCGGGAACGGCGGTACTGTCAGCGCGATTTCCTCACGGACGACGAAGCCCAAATCGAGCACCGCCGAATCCTCGGGGAGGAGATAGGCACCCGGGTCGTCGGCAATCGCAGGATCGGAGCTGAGGATCGCGCGGAACTCCGTGTCGACCTCAGACGCTATCCGTGCCAGACATCGACGGCATTCGCTCGCGACACGGGTCGTGATCTCGCCATCCCACACGTACGTGCCACGGTTCGCCGCATGGAGGGCACCCCGGACCGATACCGGGCGCTCGAGGTGCAGGTCGAGTCCCTCGAACGCCGGATCCCCTGGCAAGAGTGATCCCTCCGTCTGGAGCGCCGCTCCACCGGGGCGAAGCGACCGCAAGTCGACCCGAAGCATAGCCGCGAAGTATATGCCGCTAGGGGACTTACGTCAAGCAAAGCCTCAGCGCTCGGCGAAGAAGAAGGCGATCTCTTTTTCGGCGTTCTCGTCACTGTCCGATCCGTGCACGGCGTTTCGACCCTTCGATTCGGCATAGAGCCGGCGCACGGTCCCTTCCGCTGCTTCGGCGGGGTCGGTGGAGCCGATCGCCGCCCGGAAGGCGGCCACCGCATCCGGTGCCTCGAGCGCCATCGGAAAGCACGGTCCACTGGTCATGAACGATACCAGTTCCTCGTAGAAAGGCCTGCCCCGGTGGACTTCGTAAAAGGCCTCGGCCTCCTGTCTGGTCAGACGCACCAAGCGGGCCTCTCGCACCGTGAAACCCTGACCCTCGATATGGGCCAGCACCTGACCGAGTTTTCCGGCGCCTACCGCGTCGGGCTTTACGATCCCAAGGGTCATCCGTCCAGCCATATCATGATGTCCTTTGCGGGGCCTCATCGGCCGTTGAATCAAACTGATACCTGTCCCAGGCGTTCTCGCACAAGGTGAACCACATCGACGGGTCGCTCCATCACGGAGATCCCGTTGGCTTCGAAGGCGGCCATCTTTTCCGAGGCGGTTCCCGAAGACCCCGAGATGATCGCGCCTGCGTGACCCATCCGCCGCCCTTTGGGGGCGGTTTGACCGGCAATGAAGCCAATGACCGGCTTCTTGACGTTGCCCGCAACGAATTCCGCAGCTTGCTGTTCGTCGGTGCCACCGATCTCACCGATCATGACAATCGCATCCGTATCCGGGTCGGACTCAAAGGCGGCGAGGCAGTCGATGAAGTTCGTCCCGATGATCGGATCACCCCCGATCCCCACGCAGGTGCTCTGGCCGACACCCTCCCGGGTGAGATGATTGACCACTTCGTAGGTCAGCGTGCCACTCCGAGAGACGACACCCACTCGGCCAGGAAGACAAATGTTGCCGGGGATGATCCCCACTTTGGCGGAACCGGGTGAGATGAGTCCTGGGCAATTGGGGCCGACCAGTCGCGCCCCTTTTTCTCGCACGAAGGGGAGAATCCGCAGCAGATCCACGGTGGGGATCCCCTCGGTGATGCAGACGATCAGCCCCAGACCGGCATCGGCTGCCTCGGCGATGGCCCCGGCCGCGAACGCCGGTGGGACATAGATGACTGCCGCGTTGGCCGAGGTTTGGTGGACGGCGTCGGCCACAGTGTTGAAGATGGGTACCGAGTTCGCGAACAGTTGGCCACCCTTCCCCGGGGTGACTCCGGCGCATACCTGGGTACCGTATTCGAGCATCTGTTGGGTATGGAACGAACCGTCTCGACCGGTGATTCCCTGAACCAGCAGTCGGGTCTGGGAGTCGATCAGAATACTCACGCGGCCTCCTTGACCCGGGCGACCACCTGCTCGACCGCCTCGTCCATGCCATTCAGCGCCGTCATGCCCGCCTCGCTCAGAATTCGAATGGCTTCTTCCTCGTTGGTCCCCGTTAGTCGAATCACGATCGGGACCTCGACTTTGAACTGTTGGAGGGCAGTGACGATACCGTTTGCCACATCATCAGTCCTGGTGATTCCACCGAAGATGTTGAACAGAATGGCCTTGACGCTGGGATCACGCGTAATGATGCGCAGCGCTGTCACCACCTTTTCGGGATTCGAACTCCCTCCGATATCGAGGAAGTTCGCAGGTTCACCGCCGTAGTACTTCACCAGGTCCATGGTGGCCATCGCTAAACCCGCCCCATTCACCACACAACCCACGTTGCCATCCAGTTTGATGAAGGTCAGTCCCGCATGACGCGCCTCGACCTCGCTGGTGGCTTCCGCGGTCTCATCACGGAGGAGCGCGAGATCCGGGCGCCGTTCGAGGATGTTGTCATCCAAGGTGACCTTGGCGTCGAGGGCCAGAACCTCTCCCTCGGATGAGGTGACCAACGGGTTGATCTCGGTCAGTGTCGCCCCGTTGTCCATGAACACGTCATAGAGTTGTGTCATGATCTTGGCCGCGGCCCGCACGTGGCGGAGGTCGTCGTACAGCGCGAAACCCAGCTCCATGGCTTGGTGGGGGAGCAAACCGAAACGAGGGTCGATCGCCAATCGCCTGATTTTCTCGGGTGAGGAGGCCGCCACTTCCTCGATGTCGACCCCACCCGAGGCGCTCACCATCAAAACGGGCCGTTGGCTCTCCCGGTCGAGGATCATCCCGACGTAGGCCTCACTGCTGATCTCCACCGCAGGCACGACGAGGACCTTACTCACGACCAGATCCTTGATGACCATACCGAGGATGGTCTCGGCATGCTCGGCCGCCTCCCTGGGATCCGTGGCGAGTTTGACCCCACCAGCCTTGCCCCGGCCACCCGTGTGGACCTGCGCCTTGATAACGACCCCTCCACCAAGGCGAGTCGCGATGGCCTCGACCTCGGACGGTTTAGTGGCCACTTCCCCATCCGGCATCCGGATGCCCGCCTGCCGGAATAGCTCGCGTGCTTGGTACTCGTGCAGGTTCACCCTACCCCTCCATCTCGGCTTCGCCGGCGAAGATGATCGTACGGACAGCCTTCAAAAGTAGTACTTCAGTTCCCATCAAGCACCTGGCGGAGAGCGGCGAACGCCCGGCCGAAAGTGATCAAGTCACCTCGTGCGAGCGCGGAATCGGCGACGCGGAGCCAACGTCGTGCCTCGAACCACTCCTCCGACTCGCCAGGGCCCGGTCGAACCTCCAGCCCGTCTGCTGCCGAGACCCTCCGCCAGGCATCGATCAGGGTCCGCCCGACGGCGATCCGGTTTCGCCAAGCGATAGCGACTCCCACCATTCTCGGCTCGCCAAGCGGGGTCTCCGCCAGCAGCGGTTGGTAGGCAACCAGTCCTCCATTCCAGGTGGTATATCGAACCGCCGCTGAAACGTTGGTACCACCCGTCGCCGTCACCGAGTCATTGAGCGCCTGCACCTCCGGAAGGCGTCTCCACCGACGGATGAGGACATCGGGCGCTTCGAGACCGAGAGTATCAGGGCGGAACCAAGTGACCTGAGTCCCATCGGAGCCACGTCGCCCATCGAGAATGCTCAGCACCCGGCCGATACGCCGATCCAGCACGGCGGCCCGCCGGGAGGCAGGTCCACTTCCCCCTCCCCAGGCCGGGGCAGCCGGCAGTGGGGAAACGGCGTTGGTGTCGAGACCCCGACGTCGTGTCTCACGTTCCGACCAGATCTCTGCGTGCAACGCGAAGAGTTCGGGCTCGTACGCGAGTCGTTCTCCGAGTTCGGGCGGAATCTCGGAGGCACTCTGTACCAGACCGTTGAACATGTTGGAGACCGCGTAGGCGAGTGAGTCGGCATCGGGAGTGACAAAGAGCGTGGTCGCCCCGTCGGCAACCCTGACCAACCCGACGAGGCCTGTGCGGGCGTAGGAAACAGTCCCTCCGCGCCAAGTCCGGGGAGAGACCATCGGGAAGGATTCTGAAACCAAGACTCCGTTGAGAACCCATGTCGGGACACCCCCGACGAGGAGCAATCGCGGGTGGCGCCAAGTGGCGAGTGGCACGAGTCGATCGAGGCGAGTGCGCGGATCACGTCCCCACATCGCCCATCGGGATGCATTGGCTGGGCTGAGGACTCGCCAGGACTGAAGTGCCCAGGCGAGGGCCACGCGACGTGAGAGGTTCCCGAGTGGGACTCCCCCCAATCCACCATCGAACAGGACAACCCCACTGGCGCCAGGATAGCTCGCCGCCGCTCGGAATTCCTCCGACAACGACTGCACCGGCCTTCCGAAGGAATCGACCGTATCCCCCCGTACCAGATTGACCGACATCCCTCCATCACCAAGAGGTCCGACTCGGATCCAATCAATCCTCGCGGTTTCGGCCGAGCCTGCGTCGGCCCAGGCTTCGAACGCACCGGACGATGGGCCATTCCAGAGGGAGAAGCCCGGGGCACCCACCTCGATGGTGGGGTCCTGCTCAAAACCAAATGCCAGGGACTCGAAACGTTCCAGCTGCTCTAGTTCGGCCTCATTCCTGGTCCACCCTTCACCGGATGGCAAGAGCCAAAACGTCAAGACCAGGGCGAGCGTGAAGGCACACCACCCCCCTGCGGCGAGGCTGTGCAGTGGCCGCCATGACCAGATGAGCGATAACCCCAAGACTGCCAGCGCCACCCCGACCAGGATCAGTGAGGCCGACCGGTACAGCCCCACGAGATCCGGTGCAACGGGATGCGGAATGCCGGCGGCCAGCTCGAGCGGGACCAACATCTGGTGTGTGGCGAGAAGCAGAGCGAGTCCGGCGGCAAGGAGCCCCATCTGCCGGCGTGCAGGTTGGGTAATTCCCATGGAGCCTCGCCCAACGCGAATACTGCCGATGAGCAGGTGCAGGACGAGGACGAGCGCCACGGTTCCGACAACCAGAATCGTGACGAGCGCGTGAAGTCTGATGAGCAGAGGAAGGCGGGTGACGTAGAATCCAAGGTCATGGCCCAACGCTGGATCGTTGACCCCGAACCGCACCCCCTCCCAGGCCAGCAGGATCGTGTCCGTCCAGTCAGAGAGCCCCGACCCGAGCAACACGGCGAGGACCACGCAGAAGAGCAGAGCCCACGGTCGGGTGGTGGGGTTTTGGAGAACCTGTCTGATCCGTGCAGAGCCGAATGCCGTATCTGTCGGTGTGTCGCCGGCGGCCCGCATGACCTGCTTAAGGTGCCAGACCCACCAGATGAACCCGAGGGTGATCGCAGCCACTTCCAGGGCGACGCCGATCGCTGTTCGCCGCGCGTAGAAGCGCATGGCATTGGGCGAGATGGTCTCCGTCCACCACAGCCCCTCCAGGTAGCTTACGACCCATTGACCCCCGAAGAGTCCGAGCAGCACGGCTGCCAGAACGAGCGTCGACCGCCTCGCCCACAGCATGTGCGTTGCTATGCCTGGATGCCCCGCGTCGCCAGCCAGTCGAAAACTTCGGCGCGATAGCGGGCGAGCGATTCATCACTTGTCGCTTCGAAGCGCAAAACGAGGACGGGTTGCGTATTGGACGCACGGAGAAGGCCCCACCCGTCTGGAAACGCAATACGAACGCCGTCGATGGGGTTGACCCGGTACTGTTCACCAAAGTGCGCGACGGCGTCTTGCACGATGGTGAATTTCTGCTCCTCGGGACACGGGACCCGAAGCTCTGGTGTGGTGAACGTCTCGGGTAGGTCGGCCAGCAACCGGGCCAGACCGGGAGGGCCGGATGAGACGATCTGCAGCAGTCGCGCTGCTGCAAACAGCGCATCGTCGAACCCGTACCAGTCCCCGCCGAAGAACATGTGCCCGCTCATCTCTCCGGCGAGCTTGGCGTTGAGTTCCTTCATCTTGGCTTTGATGAGGGAATGTCCGGTCTTCCACATGACCGGCTCGGCACCGGCCGTACGGAGGGCTTCGGGCAGTAGTTCCGAGCACTTCACATCGAAGATGACCGGCTCACCGGGGCCAAATCTGTCGATCAGGTCCCTGCCGAGCACGATGAGTAGCTGGTCTCCCCAGATAATCCTCCCGTGTTCATCGACCGCCCCAATTCGATCACCGTCCCCATCGAACGCGATCCCGAGTTCGGCCCCGGAATCGACCACCCGCTGACGCACGTCCTTCAAGTTCTCTGGTACGGTGGGGTCGGGGTGATGGTTGGGGAAGGTCCCGTCCGAATCACAGAAAAGGGGGATGACGTCTGCCCCCGTGGCCTCGAGCGTCGACACCGCAATCAGGCTGGCAACCCCATTGCCGCAATCAACGACGACCCTCACAGGGCGGATAAGGGGGTTGCGCTCCACGATGGCGCGCCGATAGGCGTCGAGCACACCGGGGGTCGCGCGCTCCACACCACTTGTCGAGGAGGGGGCGGACTCCGCCGTCATCGCATCCCGTAGCACGGAGATCTGTTGACCGTGTACGGCCTCACGCTGGATCACCATCTTGAATCCGTTGAACTCCGGAGGGTTGTGCGATCCGGTGACCTGAAGACAGCCGTCGGCCTCGAGATGGTGCTCGGCAAAGTAGAGGGCGGGTGTCGGGAGTTCGCCGACATCGAGTGCTACTCCTCCCACGGCCACGATACCTTCTCGGACCCCCGCCGCCAACGTAGCGCCCGAGGGTCGATTATCCCGCCCAACCGCGAGGGTTGGAGCCTGTCCGCCGATCCGCCGGGCGGCCTCGGCGGCAAATGCGGCTCCGAGTGCCCTGGCAAACCGGGGCGTCAGCTCCGTCCCGACCAGGCCACGAATATCGTATTCTCGAAAGACGGTTGCTGGAAGGTGCATGGATACTCCCGGCGGTGATCAGCGAAGTGCGTGATGCACCCCTGCGACGATGCCATCATACAGGGAACCCGCGCTGGCCATGGCGGTTTCGATGGCAGGAGTCGGCCACACGCCGAGCACCACGATGAGGAGCACAGCGAGCGCGAGCGTACCCGCGACTGGTCGGGAAACGACAATCTCACTGTGCGAGGAGTCGGCGGCTTCAGGACGCATGTACGCCGACATGATGACTGGCAAGTAGTAGCCAGCGGAGACGAGGCTGGCGAGCACCACGATGACCGCGATCATGAAGTGGCCTTGCCCTACGAGCGAGAGAAGAATCATCCATTTCCCGATGAACCCCAGGGTGCCGGGGAATCCGAGCAACGAGAGCATGCACGCGCTCAACCCGGCGGCCACCCAAGGTCGGCGTCGTGCAAGGCCTGCAATCGACCCGAGACTCACATCCCGCTCTCCCTCTCGACCGAGAACGGCGAGCAGCCCGAAGGCGGCCAGAGAGGTGAGCACATAGGCGAGGAGATAGACCAGCACGGCCGTAACACCCAGGGTCGACCCTGTCACCAATGCAGCGAGCAGATAGCCTGCGTGGGCGATGGAACTGTAGGCCAACATCCGCTTGATCGTCGGTTGGGCGAGGGCGACGAGATTCCCAATGACCATGGAGAACACGGCGAGCGCCGCGACAATGGGATGCCAGGTATCGCCAGCTGCCCCAAAGGTCCCCACGAGCACTCGGGTGAGAGCCGCAAAGGCCGCCACCTTCACCCCGGTGGCCATGAACCCCGTCACGGGAGTTGGTGCTCCGTCGTAGACGTCCGGGGTCCACATGTGAAATGGCGCGGCAGCGACTTTGAATCCGAACCCGATCAGGACGAAGGCCAGTCCCAGTGCCCCCATCAGGGGCAAGGGCCCTCGGTTGAATGCGGCACCAGCCACCGCGAGGCTGGTCGATCCCGTCGCGCCGTAAACCAGTGCGATTCCGTACAGCAAGAACGCAGAGGCGAATGCCCCGATGAGGAAGTACTTGAGAGCAGCCTCGGCCGAGAATGCACTGCCCCGCTGGAACCCTGCGAGGACGTACACCGCAACGGACATGACCTCGAGCCCGAGAAACAGCACCATCATGTCGTCGGCTCCCGCAAGGAACAGCATTCCCACGGTTGCCAGGACCAGCAGAACGAAATACTCGGGTGCCAGGATGCCCTCACGCTCCAGATAGGTGAGGGAGAGCAGCACCGTGGCAATCCCGGCGATCAGGATCAGGGCGGCAGCGGCAAACCGGAAGTCATCCAGCACGATCATGTTCGGGCCGTTCATTGGCCGCGCTTCCCAGACCCAGAGCCAGGTGAGGGCCGCCAAGGAAGCCAACATCCCCACGAGACTCACCCACCCTGCCAGGCGCAGGTCCCCCACACCATCATGCCGCCACGAGACGAGGAGCAATACCACGAGACCGAAGATGGTCAGCACGACTTCCGGGAGCAGCCCGATGGTTACCCCGACAGCCGAAGCGAGGTCGATGTTCATCGCGCCTCCACCTGCGTCCTCGCGGGCGCGTCGTGGGCGATCACCGTGTCGGGTATCGGAGCCGTCGAGATGACCTCGAGGTAGTGCTGCGTTGCGGGTTCCATTCGGTCGAGAATCGGCTTGGGATAGAGGCCCAGCCAGATCATGCCTGCGACCAGCGGGAGGATGACAGCGAGTTCACGTCGGGTCAGATCGCTCAGTTGCTCGTTGTCGGGATGATCGAGGGGGTTGAAGATCATGCGCTGGAGAGCCCAAAGGAGGTACGCCGCGGCAAAGATGACCCCCGTCGTTGCGATGATCGTCGCCGTCGGATGGGCGGTGTAACTTCCGATCAGGACCAGGAATTCGCCGATGAAACCGCTGAGACCGGGGAGTCCGATGGAGGCGAGTGCGGTGATCGTCAGGATGGTGGCGAAGACCGGAACGACCTTGGCGATACCACCAAAGGACGCAATCTCCCTGGTGTGGCGCCTCTCGTAAAGCATGCCGACGAGGAAGAACAACGCGCCCGTGGACAGACCATGGGCGATCATCACCATCAATGCTCCCTGGACGCTTTGGACGGTGGCTGCCCAAATGCCGAGCATCACGAAACCGAGGTGGGAGACCGACGAGTAGGCTACGAGCTTCTTGATGTCGGGCTGCACCATGGCCACCAGCGCGCCGTAGACGATGCCGATGACCGCCAGGATGACCACCAGTTGACTCACCACCGGGCCCAGAGCGACGCCGGGGAAGAACGGAACAGCGAACCTGAGGAAGCCGTACGTCCCCATCTTGAGCAGGACCCCGGCCAGGATCACACTGCCAGCTGTCGGTGCCTCAACGTGCGCATCAGGAAGCCATGTGTGTAGCGGGAACACCGGCACCTTGATCGCAAAGGCCAGGGCAAAGGCAGCAAAGAGCCACGGGGCGATGCCATCCAGGGCGGCCCGGTTGTCGAGGAGGTGCTGATAGGCGAAGGAGTAGGTCCCAGTTGCTCGTCCCACCATCCAGACCATGGCGATGATGGCCACCAGCATGAGTAAAGACCCGACCATCGTGAACAGAAAGAACTTGATCGCCGCATACAGCCGATTGGTCCCGCCCCAGACCCCGATGATGAAATACATCGGGATCAGCATGACCTCCCAGGCCACATAGAACAGGAAGAGGTCAGTGGCCAGGAAGACCCCGAGCATCCCAGTGAGCAAGACGAGCAGGAGGGCATAGAAGCCCCGTTCCTGTTCGGTGATGTAGGTCCAGCTCCCGAGCACGGAAAGGAAGGTCAGACCCGTTGAGAGCAGGACCATGAAGAGGGAGATACCATCGATGCCCACGGCATAGCTGATTCCCCACCGTGGCAGCCAGGCGTACTCGCTGACCAGCTGAAGTGTTCCGGGCGCGGTATCCACCGCCCACCAAAGGCCGAGTGACAGCACGAACTCCACACCGCTGACCCACAAGGCGCCTCGTTTGGCCTGGGTGGAGGGAAGCCGAGACACGACCACTGCTCCGACGAGTGGGAGCAGCAGGAGGACGTGGAGAATCCAGCGATCGTATCCGATGAGATCGAGGAGGGAAGTCATGCTCACTGCCCCACCGAATAGAGGATCCAGATTGCGCCGAGCACGAAGACAATGACGTAGGCGCCAACCTCACCCGTTTGGAGCCGACTCCCAACCCGGCCGAGTTGGCGTGCGATCCAGGCCGAGCCGTTTACCCCCGCCCGGTCGATCAGGGATTGGTCAACGACTTTCCAGAGAATTCCTCGCGACAGTCGCACGATCGGGTCAACGATAAACTCCTGATAGAGCTCGTCGACATACCACTTTCGGTTGAGCAGCCTCCAAATCCCCCTATCCTCCGGGGATGCTGCCGCCGGCAGAATGGTGTGCCGGAGCGTGGAACGGGCTCCCCACCCGAGACCGACAACGGCAATCGCGATCGCCAGAGCGATCAGGAGCAGTTCCGTTGCCCCGTGGGGGAGTTCGAGATGCAGGAACTGCTGTGCCGGAGCCACAACCGGTTCCAGCCAAGTTTCCAAGAGGTGGTGTGGGCCCGGCACGAATGAAGGGAGATTGAGCAGGCCACCGACCAGACTGAGTACCCCGAGCACCACCAAGGGGCCGGTCATGATCCAGGGGGCCTCGTGGAGGTGCTGTTGCTCCGTG
>QKDC01000064.1 GCA_003246755.1 Gemmatimonadota bacterium
ATCACGAAGAGAACGACACTAACCACGCCGAGCACCCACCTACTCCTTGGGAGCGAACGTCGCTCGATGAGAACAGGCGGATGTATCACCTTGCCTCTCCCCACGACCAGGGCCAAAGCAAGCCACAGGTACCAGACACCCGACCGCTGTGCCAGCCAGACCAGGGCAAGAACCATCGTGTACGCCACCCAGCGCTGCCGCCGGCCCGCCATGGCGTACACGATGTGTCCACCGTCAAACTGGCTCAACGGTATCAAATTGAGGCCGGTCACGAACATCCCGACCCACCCCGCAAAGGCCGGGGCGCTCAGATGTACAGCTTCGGTCCCGGGGAGGATGACATCTCTGAGCCATCCGGTCAGAAGCGACTCACCCAAGAACACTCGGTAGCCTGAGAAGGCGACATAGCTCGGCGCCGAACCCAGCACCACCGGGATACGCTCGGAAATGGAATACCCCCAGACGAGCACGAGGAAGGCCACTACGAAACCGGCAAGTGGTCCGGCCACCCCGACGTCGAGCAACTGCATCCGATCGACAACCGGACTCCGGATCCTGATGAACGCGCCGAGACTCCCGATTGGGGAGAAGGTCGGGGGCACAGGAAGGAAGTATGGGGGTGATGCGTCGATCCCGTAGCGTCGGGCGGTGAGATAGTGTCCTAACTCATGGATGAGGAGGATGGCCACCAGGGGAACGGCAAAGGCCCAACCCGGCAACAGGTCCTTCCAGTCCCCGAGAGCGATTCCGACGAAATACTGTCCGGCCGCAAGGACCGATCCCATCAGGCCACTCCCCGATTCGGGGTTCCATCCCCCGAGGAGTACCGCACCGGCCCCCATCGAGCAGAGCAACGTCAGGATGAAGAGGAACCCATGGAGTAGCCACCGCGGCCGCAACTCGTGCATGGACCGCACGAGTACGACCCGGGTTTTCGATGCGTCGCTCCAGTACCACCGACCCGGCCAGCGTCCGAGCGCCAGCGCGAGATCCGGGGTCGGACCGTGGGATTCGGGCCGCACCAGCCCGTCCACGATCTCGCGGTTTCCCGCCCTCACCACCCGCCACACGCTGAGATAGGGCCTCAGGTCGTCCATTTTGCCTCTTGACTCAATCCACGCCAGGAGTTAACGTCACCCAATCTGGTCCTTCATCTCGACACGCTTCACCCCAAGAATACTCCCCTGACAAACAGACGATCACGCCACTCCGGTCATTCCGGAGGATCCGGCCCCCGCAAATCCGATGGTCCACGACACCGTCCCCGACCCGACGTCGAGGATCCGGCTGAGACGCGTGATACCACGGGAATGCCTGCAGTCGATATCGTTGAGCTGAAACAGAAGTCCGTTGGTGAGCTTCATGAACTCGCCCAACAACTCAACATCACCAACTACTCTGGCCTCCGCAAGCAGGACCTGATCTTCCGAATCGAGCAGTCCCTGCTCGAATCCGATACGGTCATTCGAGGCGAGGGGGTGCTGGAAATCCTCCCCGAGGGATACGGCTTCCTCCGGAGCCAGGACTGGAACTACCTCTACGGTCCAGACGACATCTACGTCAGCCCGAGCCAGATCAAGCGCTTCGATCTTCGCACGGGGGACACCGTCAAGGGTCAGGTCCGGCCCCCGAAGGAGGGCGAGCGCTACCTCGCCCTGCTCAAGGTTGAAAGCGTCAACTTCGAGGCCCCGGAGAAGACCAAGCACCGGATTGCTTTCGACAACCTCCGGCCCCGATACCCGGATGCCAAGATCGGACTCGAGCGGGAGGGCGCGAGCGATCTCTCGATGCGAGTCGTCGATCTCCTCTCTCCCATCGGGAAAGGCCAGCGAGGCCTGATCGTCGCTCCTCCCAAGGCGGGTAAGACGATCTTGCTCCAGAAGCTGGCCAACTCCATCAGCGCCAACAATCCCGAATGCGTCCTCGTGGTGCTCCTGATCGACGAGCGACCCGAAGAAGTCACGGATATGGAGGAGAACGTCCAGGGAGCGGAGGTGATCGCCTCGACTTTCGACGAGCCCGCCGACCGGCACGTCCAGGTCGCAGATATGGTGATCGAAAAGGCGAAACGACTCGTGGAGCATGGACGCGACGTGATCATTCTCCTCGACTCGATCACGCGACTCGCCCGCGCCCACAACGTCGTGGTCCCCCACTCGGGCAAGATCCTCTCCGGTGGCGTGGATGCCAATGCGCTCCAGAAGCCGAAACGTTTCTTCGGGGCCGCGAGAAACATCGAGGGAGGCGGCTCGCTGACCATCATCGCCACCGCCCTGATCGATACCGGGAGCCGAATGGACGAGGTGATCTTCGAAGAGTTCAAGGGTACCGGCAACATGGAGCTGGTCCTCGATCGGCGGCTGGCCGACCGAAGGATCTGGCCGGCCATCGACATTCAGAAGTCGGGCACCCGGAAAGAGGAGTTGCTCATGGACAAGGACGAGCTCTCCCGAACCTATCTCCTTCGGAACTTCCTTGCCGACATGCCAACCGTCGAAGCGATGGAATTCCTGATCGAGCGCCTCAAGCGCACGAAGACCAACAAGGAGTTCTACGCAACGATGAACCAATGACCCCTGGCTGTTCGATCCTGAGGGGGACAGTGACACGGGGCGGGCGAAGAGCCGGCCCCGTTTGCATTGTCATATGATCCCGCGAGCCGGAAGAGTCATCGGTGTGGATTGGGGTGAAATCCGAATCGGTCTCGCCGTGACGGACGAGACCCAGCTTCTCGCCCGACCCCTTGGGACGCTGGTGAGAAGGCGGGGGAAGCGATTCCCGATGCCCAGATTCCTCGAGTACTGTGCCTCCTCCTCGCCCGTGGGGCTGGTGGTCGGCCTACCATTGTCCGGAGAGGGAGAGGAAGGCGAAAGCGCGCAGGCCGCCAGAGAACTCGCCGGCGTGATCGCCGAACGGTCAGGGCTCCCGGTGGAGCTGTGGGACGAGCGGATGAGTACGGCGAGGGCGCTGGGGGCCATTCGTGAAATGGGAGGGAGCACCCGGGGCCGGAGGGAAGATGTCGACGCACTCGCCGCATCGATCTTG
>QKDC01000107.1 GCA_003246755.1 Gemmatimonadota bacterium
GTACTGAAGAGGGTGAGGGAAGGAGCTGCCGCGCGCGGTGCCTGGGCTGCGAGGTCTCGGCAGTGACGAGCGAGCTCGCCTTGGGCGGGAGTCGAGGCCTCGGAGTCGCCGGACATCGAATCTTCCGGCTCAGGTCGCAACGGGGCGCCCGAATCGCCACTTCCGAGCGGCCTAACAAGGCTTTGCTGCCGGCGCGGTGCAGCGGAGTGACCGGAGTTGTTCGGCTTGCACCTCACAACTCCGGGCGAGCAAGTTGGTCGCGCAGCAGAAAGCCAAGACGTTAGGCAGTTCCAGGAGCGTCGACGGGAGGTCGGGGGAGGGACGATGATAGACGTCTATCTTGAGCAGGCCGTCTCCGCCTGTCGCCAAGTCACTCAGGAGCCGCTTGTGGCGGCCTGGGTTGTCGGATCCCTCGCGACTGGCGACTTCTCGGCCGCACGCAGTGACATTGATCTCGTCATCGTCGCCCAGGAGGGCTTACCTCAGGAAACCAAGGAGGGTTTGGCCCGGGCCCTGGATCATCGAGTGCTTGCCTGCCCGGCCCACGGCCTCGACCTCATCATCTACCGGAAGGGCGCGCTTGTGGGAATCCCCCGCACTCCGAAGTACGAGTTCTCAATCTCGACGGGGGTCGAGTGGGAGGCCGATGTGTCGTTCGGTGGACCCTATCCTGGCGGGCTGATTGACCTCGCGACGTCTCGCCAAACCGGGCGTGCCGTGCAGGGCCCTCACCCCCGAGAGCTCGTGGGGCCGATCCCGGATCGCTGGATCGTCGAGGAGTTGCTGGCTTCCCTACACTGGCACCTGGGCAAGGTGCACGACCCATTTCACGACCCCTTCGGAGGCAACGCCGTGCTCAACGCGTGCAGGGCCCTACACTATCTGGTAACGGGGACGTTTGTGTCGAAGAGCGTGGGAGCTGAGTGGTTTCTGAGGACTCAGTCCGTCCCGGTGGTGGCCGAAACCCTGGAGTGCCGACTGCGCCAGTCTGCGGTTCGGCTTGATCACACCGAGGTCGTCTCGTTCCTTCGGCAAGCGATCGCCGAATTCGAGGCGGGCACTGCCTAACAAGGAATTGCTGCTGACCGGGTAGGCTGCGGGCTCCGGCAGCACTCGCCTGGCGGCTCGCGCTCCGGGTCGGCATCATGGTCCGGCAGCAGAATTCCAAAGCCGTTAGGCATCGGGTTGAGCCTCCATGACGTGGAAAGGAGTTGGCACCTCTGACTAGAGATGCAGGTCGAGCGAGTCGCCTAGCTGCCGAGGGCGGCGTGATCATAGTCAGCGTGCTTGTCGCCTTCGCCGTTGATGCTTGGTGGGATGGCTATCGACAGCGCCGCTCCGTGGAGGGGTACGTGGCATCCATCCTCGAGGACCTTGATGCTATCTCCACTCGGATCGACCGCTCGGTTCGACTCGCGGCTGTCGCTGAAGGAGCTGCCCGGTCGTGGTTGAGCGACGCGGATGAGGTGACGCCTGACTCCTTGAACGCGCTCTTGGGCGGCATGGTCATGTGGGCGACGGCAGATCTCACGGTCCCGTCGATCTGGACACTGCTGAACTCGGGTCAGATCAGCCTCATCGAAGACCCCGAACTTCGTAGTTGGTTGGAAGCATTCCCAACCGAGGTACAGGACTTCGAAGAAGAAGAGGCAGGTAGCATTTCCTTCTTGGACTCCGCCTTCGTTCCGTACCTCGCGGCCAGCGGTGTGTCGCTGGGCAACTCGGACCCGTTGCGGATGGGGTTTCGCGGCCGCGCACCCGCGGAGCTTGTTACCTCGCTCGCACGGGACTGGGGCTTCGAGGCCTTGGTGGTCTGGAGGGCGGCTAAAGCTCGAGATGTCATCGATTCCGCGAACCACCTCCGTCAGGTGATCGAGCAGGGGAGGCTGATCCTACAGCCGGATGTCTGAGAGAGGAGTGCCACAAAACCGCCCTGGGACCGATGCCTAACAAGGAATTGCTGCCTGGTGCAGATGCGGGCCGCGCAGCAGAATTCCAATCCGTTAGGCATCCTCTGAAAGGCGGGTGGGCGTGGCTTCCGAACAACAGCCGGTGGTCCTCACGAACCGGCATTCCGGGGAGCGGCTCGAGCTCCGACGAGTTCGCATCGACGGTGTGCTATGCCTCGAGATACGGGGATCGCTACCGCCGCACAGCGAAGGACCTCCCCTTCATATTCATCATGCCGAGCACGAAAGTGGTGTGGTCAACCGCGGTGTTCTTACGGCCGTGGTCGACGGGCACCGAATCCAGGCGGGGCCCGGAGAGCCCGCCGAGCTACCTATGGGATCAGCCCACCGTTGGTGGAACGAGGGTGACGAGCCGCTCGAGTTCGTTGGCCAAGCGAAGCCGGTCGTCGACCTCGATCGTTACCTCCAGGCGGTCTTCGACATAGTGAACAACAGCCCCACCGAGCGGCCATCCCTCGTCTACCTGGCCCACGCCATGCTAAGGCATCGCAACACCCAAACTGTTCTGGTGATGCCACGTCCCCTGCAGGTCGTCGTCTTCAGGCTCGCCTACCTATTCGGCCTGGTCACCGGTCGCTACAGAGGACATGACTGGCCAGGCTGCCCCTCCAAGTGCACTGGAGCACCTGTAATGGCAACGGAGGATGCCTAACAAGGAATTGCTGCTGCAGGATGAGCGTAGAGGGTAGGTCCCCGACCTGCTAAGCCTCGCGCGCAACGCTCCCCTTCGCTCGCTTCGGCACCAGTTGACCAGCTCCGGTCGGTAGGCGTGTCGTCCGTAGCCTTGTGAACCAGAAGGTCCTGCCAGCAGAATTCCGAAGTCGTTAGGTAGCTCCACAGGAGTCACTCTGTGAACGACGTGGCCAAGAAAGCCGAGAGGGCTGAGAGCCTCCTCGAGGAGCTGCTCCCGTACTACCGGAGCTACCACAACCACAAAGAGTCCATGGCGTATGCCGGCATCACCCTGTATGCCGGCGCGGCGCTCGCCTCGCTCTTTTCGGCCAAGTGGCCGCCTGCTTGGGGTGGGCAATCCAAGTGCTTGGCTACAGTCGCCGTACTCGCCCTCTGGCTCGTCGTGCTAGTCTTCCTCCGTTTCCAGCTACACCGACGTCGGTGGGCAGCCCTCCGTTCCGCCGGGGCCGAGCGGCTGTTGGCTGACTGGATCCAGGTACCGCCGTCGGAGGAGGACCTTGCCTACCGCCAAGCGGAGTCGAAAAGAGATCCGAAGGGATGGTTTCTCGACTGGTTCATCCCCCAGGAGGGTTCGGTCCTCGCGGTTGGCGTCGAGCACCAGGTGTATCCCAAGTGCTTCGTCGATGCGTGGCTTCGCCAGGAGGAGCGTGGTACCGACGCGATTCTCCACGAGCGCCTCATCGTGGTCTCCGGTTGGTTGATCACCATCCTGGCGCTGGCTGGCGTCTGGCTGAAGTGAACAAGATCCACCTGTGGCGCAGCACCCAAGGAGCTACCTAACAAGGGTTTGCTGCTGACGCGGTAGGCTGTGACTTCCGCAGCCGTTCGCCTTGCAGCTCACGGCTCCGGGTCGGCATCATGGTCGCGCAGCAGAAACCCAGAGTCGTTAGGTCGCGCCAGTCACTCCGGTACCCTCGGACGCCGATTCGTCCGCAGGACCCAGTACCGAAGAGGGTGAGGGAAAGGGCTGCCGCGCGCGGTGCCCGGGCTGAGAGGGCTCGGCAGTGGCGAGCGGGCTCGCCTTGGGCGGGAGTCGAGGCCTCGGTCGCCGGACGTCGCATCTTCCGGCCCAGGTTCCAACGGGGCGCCCGAATCGCCACTTCCGAGCGGCCTAACAAGGCTTTGCTGCCGGCGCGGTGCAGCGGAGTGCCCGGAGTTGTTCGGCTTGCACCTCACAACTCCGGGCGAGCAAGTTGGTCGCGCAGCAGAAAGCCAAGACGTTAGGGCGCATGAATGGAGTCAGCGTTGGGTCAAGGTAGCAAAGCCAGCCGCTTCTTGGTCGAGGCCCTCGTGATCGTCTCGTCTATCCTCCTCGCGTTTGGCATTGACGCCTGGTGGGGTGCTCGATTGGATCGGGTGGAAGAGACTGAGATCCTGGCGGGCTTGCACCGTGAATTCACCGGCAATCGAGACGTTCTCGCTCGTCGCATCGAACAGCATGGCATCATGCTGGCGGCCTTCTCGGCGGTTCTCGCATCGATTGAACAGGGCGAATGGACGTCAACGGAATGGGAGGTAGACGACGCCATCGGGCAGCTCCTGTCGCCGCCCACGAGCGACCTGGGCAATGGAGTTCGCGACGCTTTGGTTCAGGCGGGGCGTCTCGAGATCATCTCCAACGGGCTGCTTAGGGAGCGACTCGCCGAATGGCCTGCGTTCTACGAGGAGGTCCTGGACGATGAGATCTTCTCGCGCGAGATGGTCCTATACCAAGTGGTCCCCTTCCTCACGCGGCAGGGACTGGACCTCTCCGCCGCCCTCGTGTCCGGAACGATGGTCGTCGAGCCTGGGGCAGACGCCTGGCCAATCGCCGTTGCTCGCATTGGGGACGATCCGGCCGCAACTCGACGACTCCTCTCGAACACTGAGTTCAGGTCCCTCGTACAGGTCCGGTATTCCTACTGGCACCACGCCGGGGGAGAGTACAGGGCAGCCCTCGGGGTCGCGGAGGAGATCCTACGTCTCATCGAAGAGGCTATGTGACGCTCCCCTTCGAGGCACATGCGCCCTAACAAGCATATCTGGACTCCCCTGGGTGCGCGCAAATGGGACTGATAGCAGGAAGGGTCGACTGCAGTCGTATCTCCGGCCCTTGTGTGGGCGCTTGGTAGCCCTGGCCACGATGGAAAGTCGCGCGTGGGGTGCCTATCGGTTGCACGGGGCCCCAGGGGCTCACGATTGTTATCGGCTCGGCCCCACGCCGGTCCACCCGGTCTGCCATCGATGTCGTCTCAGCGCAGTTCGTAGATAGTGCTACTCCTCCACGGTCGAGGTGGGGTGTTGGTGGTCAGCAGGCGGCTGGTCGTGGCTGGAAGGCTCGTTGATCGGTCCAGACTCTCCAAGCGACACGGGCGAGTTTGTTGGCGAGCGCGACTGCGGCGAGGTTGAAGCCCTTACGGTTCCTGACGCCGAGTGCCCAGGTCCTGAGGTCGTCGGGCTCGTCGGTCAACATCCCGGCACGAAGAGCGGATCGGGCTCCGTGGATGAGGAGCATCCGGAGGTAGGTGCTGCCTCGCTTGGTGATGCGGCCGAGGCGACGGACAGGCCCGGAGCTGTGTTCGCGCGGCGTCAGTCCGAGGTAGTCAGCGAAGCTTCGGCAGGAAGGGAAGCGCCGAATGTCTCCGACGAAGGCGACGAGCGCGGTGGCGGTCAGGAGACCGACACCGGGCACGCTCATGAGGTGCTGAGCCTCGGGCATGTGATGGGCCAGTTGCAGCAGACGCTTCTCGATGTCCTTGGCGCGGGCCGCGAGCTCATCGATGTCGTCGAGGAGGTCGGCGAGCACGTTAGCCAGCAGCCCGGGCACGGCGCCCTGTTCGAGCGCGGAACGTGCGAAGGGGATCACCTTGCGAGCCCCGGCGGGGATGGTGACGCCAAATTCGCGCAGGTGGCCTCGGACGGCATTGATGCGTGCGGTTCTCGTCTGCAGATAGCCGGATCGGACGCGATGGAGGGCCGCGATGGCTTGCTGTTGCTCGGTTTTGACGGGTACGGCATCGATGGCGCCGTTTCTCGAGGCTTCAAGTAGCGCCTTGGTATCGGTCCGATCCGTCTTGTTGCCATCCCGATAGCGTCGTACATCGCCAGCGGGTAGGAGGCGGACCCGATGACCCATGGCTCGGCACTCTCTGCCCCAGTAGTGGGACGTGCAGCAGGCTTCCATGAGGATCTCAGAGGGCTCCAACGTCTCGACGAACTTGCGAAACCCCGATCGGTTGAGCCGTCGATGGTCCGCTACCTCGCCTACCTCGTGCGACACCGCGATCTCGAACACGCTCTTTGCAAGATCCACCGCCACCTGCGTAGTCTCCATGAGGACTCCTCCTTCGGTTTGGCCTTCGGGGCCGTTCGACTCACGCGGCAGAGTGCTGCCACGCCGGAGGGGGAGTCCATCCCATCAGTTGCTGCTGTCGCAGTAGGCTGGAGGGTCCGGAGCCCTCGCCTTGCAGCTCGCGCTCCGGGTCGGCATGGTGGTGCGCAGCAGAACTGCAAATCCGTTAGAGAGCACACGAGCGAGAGCCTTGGCGGATTCATCAGGCGCCACCGGGTCAGGCGAGGAACGGGTTGGCCGTCGTGCTTTGGCACAGATGGTCCGGGATGGTGCCGCCGTTTTGGCAGCCATCCTGGTAGCGTTCGGTTTGGATGCATGGTGGGGTAATCGAGATCAGGCTGCAGAGACAAGAGAGCTCTTGATCGCCATTCGCGGGGAGTTCCAGGACGCCGCCGCGAACCTGGACTCCATCATCGTGAGTAATGGGGCAGATATCGCCGGTCGCTGGCGTCTTGCAGGGCGCACTGACCCAACGCAGCCGCCTATTCCGGCCGACTCGCTCGAGTTCTACCTCGTGCCGTCTCCCGACGGGCCCCAAGTGTACGATCCTGCCTTCGGGGCGCTGAGTACGCTCATCTCCGTGGGGGGACTCGAACGGATTCACGACGCGCAGCTCCAACGGGCTCTGGGTGGTTGGTTCGGAGAGCTCGACGACCTGGGCGTTGAGGAGCGTCAACTCGAGGCCGCGGTCGGGCGATTGTGGGAGAGCACCGCAGTGACGTTGTCGTCACCTGGAGTTCTGGGCGCAGTCGCCTCGGGGGGGCTGCAGGCCCTGTGGGCGAGGCAGGCCGAAGATCAGGCGTATCGGGAGGCGAACGTCCTTGTGGCCCTCGTAGCTGCCGACTACCAGGCAGATCTTGAGCGGTTGAGGGCCAGAATGGTCGAGCTGGCTGGGCAGTTGGAGTTCTGAGCCGTTCGGAGGTGCTCTCTAACAAGGAATTGCTGCTGTCACGGCTAGGCTGATGGATATGCTTCGCTGGTGCGGAGGCGGGCCGCGCAGCAGAATTCCGAGCCGTTAGGTCGCGCCAGTCACTCCGGTATCTCCGACGCCCGATTCGTCCGCAGGACCCAGTACTGAAGAGGGTGAGGGAAGGAGCTGCCGCGCGCGGTGCCTGGGCTGCGAGGTCTCGGCAGTGACGAGCGAGCTCGCCTTGGGCGGGAGTCGAGGCCTCGGAGTCGCCGGACGTCGAATCTTCCGGCTCAGGTCGCAACGGGGCGCCCGA
>QKDC01000039.1 GCA_003246755.1 Gemmatimonadota bacterium
CCTCGCCGGCTGCGCGGATGTCGTGGAGGCATTGCTCACACACACTGGTTGTGGTGAACTGGGCGCCACCTCCCCCGACGATCGGTTCACCGTCGTCGAAGTGGAATGTCTCGGGGCCTGTGGATTCGCGACGCCCATCCTGATCGGCGACGATTTCATTGAGGGGGTGACCCCTGAGCGGGTACCTGCCATCCTCGCGAGGTACCCCTAATGGGCTATCCACACCCGATCCATCCCAAGGAGACCGCGGTTCTCTCCACGCATTTCGGTAACGAAGCGACGCGTGACTACACCGGCGCCGTCGACCGTGGAACCTATACCGCGCTGAAGAAGGCTCTCGCCATGACGCCCGAGGCGGTGATCGAGGAGGTCAAGGCGTCGGGCCTCCGGGGCCGTGGAGGTGCCGGCTTTCCGACCGGGCTCAAATGGTCGTTCATGCCCAAGGGTGACGGGAAGCCTCACTATCTCGTCTGCAACGCGGATGAGTCCGAGCCGGGAACCTTCAAGGATCGGGAGATCATGCGGTGGACGCCCCATGATCTGATCGAGGGGTGCGCGATCGCCGCGTACGCGATCGGCGCCGAAACCTGCTACATCTACATCCGCGGTGAATTCACCGAACCCCTCGCGATCATGGAACGCGCCGTCACCGACGCGTACGCCAATGGAGTGCTTGGCGCCGCGGTGCTGGGGAGCAGCACGCGAATCGACATCGTGATTCACCGGGGTGCGGGCGCCTACATCTGTGGCGAAGAGACCGCCATGATGAACTCGATCGAGGGCAAGCGAGGCAACCCTCGTATCAAGCCCCCATTTCCAGCCCAGGCGGGTCTCTTCGGACTCCCCACCACGATCAACAACGTCGAAACGCTTGCCGCAGTGCCGCATATCCTGAACCGAGGCGCGGCGTGGTATAAAGGACTGTGCCTTGGCAACCCCAAGAGCACGGGGACCAAGTTGTTCTCCGTCTGCGGGCACGTGATGAAACCCGGCAACTACGAGATCACGATGGGGTTTCCGATGAAGGACCTCATTTACGATCTTGCGGGCGGGATGCGACCTGGACGGACGCTCAAGGCCGTCATTCCTGGAGGATCTTCCGTACCGATCATGGACCGGGAAGAGGCGGAGGCTGCCCTCTGCGACTATGAGGGAATCGTCGAGCAGGGCTCGATGCTCGGCAGCGCGGGGTTCATCGTCATGGATGATTCCGCGGACATGGTCTACGAGATCTATCGGCTCGCCAAGTTCTACGCGCATGAAAGCTGTGCCCAGTGTACCCAATGCCGAGAGGGCACCGCCTGGACCACGAAGATCCTCGAGCGCATTCTCACCGGGACGGGCAGGCAAGAGGATTATGGGCTGCTCGCCGATCTCGCCGACAACATGACGGGGAAGACGATTTGCGTGCTGAGTGACTCCTGCGCCGCACCCGTCGTGAGTGGTATTCAGAAGTTCCGCGACGAGTTCGAGGCTTATCTCGGCGGTGCCAAGGTTCTCGCTCATGTCTGATCCAGTCCGGGTGACGATCGACGGTGTCGAACTCGCCGTCGCCGCGGGAACCACGATCATCGAAGCGGCCAAGCAGGCTGGGGTCCTCATCCCCCACTACTGCTACCATCCCTCGCTGCCGTCACCTGCCGTTTGTCGCATGTGTCTGGTCGAGGTTGAAAAGGCCCCCAAGCTGATGCCGGCCTGTGTGACCACGGTCACCGAAGGCCAGGTGGTCCATGTGCACAGCGACGTAGCCGAGAAGGCGCGGGAAGGGGTGCTGGAACTCCTCCTCATCAATCACCCGCTCGATTGTCCGATCTGCGATCAAGCGGGTGAGTGTGAGCTCCAGGACTACGTCTTTCAGGAGGGACGCGCGCGGTCGCGGTACACGGATTTTGCCAAGCGCTTCAATCCGGTCGAGGACTTCGGACCGGATGTCCTCTACGTCCCCAATCGTTGTATCCTGTGCACCCGTTGCGTCCGGTTCATGGATGATGTGGCGGGAGCCCCCGTGCTCAACGTATCCGAACGGGGGGATCGCGCCTTCATCGGTATCGATGCCAATGAACTACTCGATCACCCCTGGTCGGGCAACGTCGTCGATCTCTGTCCGGTAGGGTCGCTGGTGTCGAAGGACTTCCTGCACAAGGCGCGGGCCTGGGAACTCGACAAGACGGCGAGTATCTGCCCCGGCTGCACGCAAGGGTGCAATGTCGAGATCGACACGAGAGACGATGTCATCGTGCGCATCCGCCCACGCCCGAATCTCGATGTCAACCGACACTTCATGTGCGATCATGGCCGGATGAACTATCGCTGGATGAACCGGGGAGATCGGGCCGAGGCACCGCTGCGGCACAGCGAAGGGGGCCTGCGGGCATGCGACTGGGAGACTGCCCTGGATCACCTCGCCGTCCTGTCGGCCCAATCGGGATCCGCGGTGATCCTGGCTTCCGGACGGGCCTCCGTCGAATCGCTTGGCTTCGTGAAGAGGCTCTTGGCGGCTCGCGACCTGACCGCGGCCGTTCAGGTACCTCGTGGAGAGGAAGCCCCGCTCCCAGGCGTGCCGGGCCTCGCCCTCCGGGCGGAACGCGTTCCCAATCTGCATGGGGCGCAGCTGCTGGGATTCGATGCCGAATGGTCGGCGGCGGTGAACGCAACGAGCGACGCCGAGTTGACCATCCTTCTGGACGTCGAGTTGGACGACGATGAACTCACGGCCGTCGCCCAAAGCGGTTCGGTGGTCGTGCTGACCACCAGAGACGATCCCCGCCTGCCGGATGCGGTCTTGGTGCTTCCGGTCACGTCCATGGTGGAGGAGTCGGGAACCTACCTCAACCGCGATCATCGCCTCCAGCGATTCCGCCAAGCCAAGCCCGCCCCAGGGATGGCCCGACCGGCCTGGTGGGTCGCCGCTGCGGCGCTGGGTCAGAACCAGCCCGATCTTGACGTGCCTCCTAGCGCCGAAGCGGCCCTGGAGGCGCTGACGTCTGAAGCGTGGCTTTCAGGAGTCA
>QKDC01000015.1 GCA_003246755.1 Gemmatimonadota bacterium
ACCGCAGCGCGCGCCCACAGCACGACCAATGATGGTCAGACTGTTGCACGATGGCCACATTGTGTCGCCCACAGGACCCGCTTGGTCCATCCGGACCGATTGGACTATCTTGCCCCACGGTCACCCTTCTCAAGTAGGATCACCGTGGATAAGGCATTCCCCACCGCCGAAGCTGCCCTTGCCGACGTCCAGGATGGCATGACCCTTCTCGTCGGAGGATTCGGGCTGTGCGGCATCCCGGAAGAACTCATCGGAGCGGTCCGTACGCTCGGCCCGAAGAACCTGGTCTGCGTCAGCAACAACGCCGGAACCACCGACGCTGGCCTGGTCCATCTCCTCGAGAGCGAACAGGTCCGCAAGATGATCAGCAGCTACGTCGGAGAGAATAAGGTGTTCGAGAAACTCATGCTCTCCGGCAAGCTCGAGGTGGAACTCACTCCCCAGGGGACCCTGGCCGAGCGACTTCGGGCCGGGGGTGCGGGCATTCCCGCATTCTTCACACCCACCGGAGTTGGCACTCCGGTCGCGGAAGGTAAGGAGGTTCGAGAGTTCGACGGACGGGCGTATCTGATGGAACGAGGGATTACTGGAGACTTCGCCCTGGTCCATGCCTGGAAGGGTGACCGGCTGGGTAACCTCGTCTATCGGAAGACCTCTCGAAACTTCAATCCCATGATGGCGATGGCCGGTCGGGTGACCGTGGCGGAAGTGGAGGAGCTCGTGGAACCCGGGGAACTGCCCCCCGATGGGATCCACACTCCCGGGGTGTTCGTTCAACGAATCGTGCAGTGCCGCGTGCAAGAGAAGCGCATCGAGCGCCGAACCGTGAGACCCAGAGCATGAATCCGCGCGACCTGATCGTCCAGCGCGCCGCCCGGGAACTCCTGAGCCTCACTCCGGAGACGGGGTACTATGTCAATCTCGGGATCGGCATGCCGACCATGGTGGCGAATCATGTCCCGGAGGGGGTCCCCGTCATCTTCCAATCGGAAAACGGAATGCTCGGGGTTGGCCCCTATCCCTTCGAAGGGGAAGAAGACGCGGATCTCATCAACGCCGGCAAAGAAACCGTGAGTGAGCTTCCTGGCACTTCGTATTTCAGTAGCGCCGACTCCTTCGCGATGATCCGCGGCGGTCACATTGCCATGAGCATCCTCGGCGCCCTGCAGGTTTCCGGCTCGGGCGATCTCGCGAACTGGATGGTTCCCGGGAAGATGGTCAAGGGAATGGGGGGAGCCATGGACCTCGTCGCAGGTGCTCCACGCGTCGTGGTCATCATGGAGCACCGGACTCGCGACGGCAGTCCCAAGATCCTCAACACCTGCTCCCTTCCCCTGACGGGAGTGGCGTGTGTCGACCGGATCATCACCGACCTTGGCGTGCTCGATGTGACCCCGGAGGGACTGCGGGTGGTGGAGATCACCGAAGGCGTGAGTCGCGAGGAGCTCCAATCGGCAACCGAACCATCCCTCATTTTCTGAGCAGCCCGCAACACCAACCTCGATCGCTCTAGAGGCAGGTCGCGTAGCGTTCGGCGGCCGCTCGAGGGTCGGGCTCCCCCAGTATGCCTGACACCACGGCAACTCCAACACATCCGGCCTCACGCAATGCTGCGCTGTGCTCGGGCCTTACCCCCCCAATGGCCACGCAAGGACGACCCTCACCGATCCGGTGGATTGCCTGAATCCCGTCGAGACCCAGTGCGGTTCCGGCGTCTTGCTTCGTCGTGGTCGGGCGGAAGGGCCCGACCCCCCAGTAGTCCGCCCCACGTCCACCGTCCGCTTCAGAGACCGATCCCACCGAGGCACCGATCACGAAACCTGCAGGGGCCAATCCCCTGACAAGAGGCACGGGAACGTCCTCAGGTCCAAGGTGGACTCCGTCGGCACCACAGGAAAGGGCGACGTCTGCTCGATCGTTGATCAGGATCGGAACGGCGATCCTCGCTCGGAGCCGCTCGAACACCGAAACGAGGTCCCTCGGGCTGGCATCCTTCAGACGGAGCTGGACTGCCGTGACCCCGCCCTCAACGGCGGCGGTGCAGACAGCGACGATGTCCCGGTCACCGATCAGGCGATCATCCGTCACGAGAATCAGTCGCAGGGTATTCGTCAGGTCATGGGGTGTCATGGCTCTCAAGTATACGGCCGGTCGGCCCCCCAGGTGTACGAACGATTGACAGTCGACCATCTGGCCGGGCAAGCCCAGAGTTCTTACCTTGTATTGGATGCCCCTGAACAATCCCGTCCCTGCACCATTTCCCGTTTCGACCCACGCCCCGAGCGTTGGCCGCCACGCACCATGCTGACTCGCACCCAGGTCCTCCAGGGACGCGTTACGCGCCGCTCCATGCCGTCCCTGAAGCAGCAGTACCAGGAGTACCTGTTCCAGCGGATCGAGAATCACAAGAATTCCCTCCCACGGGATGAACTCCTCCTCCTCGGTGACGAAGCGGCGGGCGAGTTGCATACCGAGGAGAGTCAGTTCGTATTGACCGAGATCCTGATGGCGGAAACCGTCGACCGCCACATCAGTAAGCGACTCGGCCTCCCTTCCTACAGCAAATGGCGAAAGAAGTTCTCAAAGGTCCGTGCCGCCCAGCGGGAACCGGTGCACTGGGGGATCAGTTCGATGAACCCCATCGTGCACTTGTTGCCACGGCTCGAACTGGAGGATCAGGTTCTGGCCATCGGCGGCGGCGTCCAGGCGGAGGTTTGCCTCCTTGCCGCCTATGACACGGCGATCACGTTCATCGACGGAGACCTTGCCGCCATCGATCAGATCGAGACGCGTATGGCCGGCGAGTCACTTTCCGGTCGCTTCCATGCGTATGTGGCCGCGCTGGGGAAATGGATGCCAACCTTCCAGAATCCGGTCGACTTGGTCGTGATCGATAGTGGAACCCTCGCGCGCCTCGACCACCGCAAGCGGCATAGTCTGCTCCAGCAG
>QKDC01000131.1 GCA_003246755.1 Gemmatimonadota bacterium
GGCCAGGAACAAACCTGGACACCGGCAAGGATCGGTCAGTCCTCCTTCCTGGCGCAATCGGGAAGACTCGTTGGACTCACCGGGCTCAGGACGGGCCGGGCGATCGACTTCATTCCGACGGTGACGTCCACGGTGGACGGGGCGCCAGGTGCCGATGGTGGGTGGCATTACGACGGAAGAAGGCCCGACGTCGGGGGGACCCTGCGTTGGGGAGTGACGCCCAACCTGACCCTGAACGCCACGGCCAACCCGGACTTCTCACAGGTCGAGGCCGATGTCGGGCAATTCTCCTTCGATCCGAGGCAAGCGCTCTTCTTCCCGGAGCGCCGGCCCTTCTTTCTGGAGGGTGCGGAGCAATTTGCGGTGCCGGGCAACCTGGTCTATACCCGCCGTATCGTGCAGCCGGTCGCCGCCGTGAAACTGACCGGCAAGACGGCTGGCGCCCAGATTGGAGTCCTCTTCGCCGCCGATGAGCATGAGGCATCCCGGACGGGGGATGTGCGTCCCCTCTTCGGTGTTGTACGCATGGCGCGAGATCTGGGATCGGGATCCCGGATCGGCGGCGTCGTTACCCAACAGGTCGACGGTGACGACAACAACCGGGTGATCGGTGTGGATGGCCGACTGGTCTTCAAGGGGATCCACTCGGTCACCTTCAACGGGGCTCTGGCATCAGACCGGGTGGACGGCGTGACGACGACCGCCCCGATCTGGAGCCTCGGCTATCGGATCAACGGCCGAGGGTATCGCGCTCGCTACCAACTCAGCGGGGTGCACGACGACTTTCGGACACGGACGGGGTTCGTCAGTCGCACCAACTATGCCTCTCTGATTGCGGCCAACAGCTACACCTGGATCCGGCCCGAGCACTCCGTGGAGTCGTTCACGGCCGAGCTGCAGTACAACGGAGTGTGGTCGTACGACTCGTTGGTGGGTGGGGGTGGCATCCAGGACAGCAAGTTCTCCTTGAACCTGAACAGCACCTGGCGCGGCGGGTGGGCACTCGGTTTCTCGTGGCTCGAGGAGTTCTTTGGTTTCGAGCCATCGCTCTATGCAAACTACGGGATCTTGCAGCCCGACGGATCCGTCGAGGACTATGTCGGCACTCCGCGCCTCGCGAATCGTGATGTCGTGGTATCCGTCGGATCACCCCAGTTCTCCTGGGGGTCGTCGTATCTCTTTGCCATCCTGGGCAAGGACGAGAACTTCCCGGAGTGGGCGTCCGGGAACATCATCGTGCTCCTCAGCGGGATCACGCTCCGTCCGACGGATCAACTGCGAGCCGATCTGTCGTACACCCATACTCAAGTCAACCGCCGCACCGACGGTTCTCGAGTGCTGCTGCAAATGATCCCCCGAGTGCGTCTGGAGTATCAGGTCAGTCGCGCTCTTCAGGTGCGCCTGGTCAGCCAGTACACCATCAATCAGCAGGACTCGCTTCGCGACAACTCGCGTACCGAGTTACCCATCGTCTTCAGGAACACCGACGGCACCTATACACGCGCCTCCGCCTTTCGTGATGGCCGATTGAGGTCAGACCTCCTGCTGACGTATCTCCCCAATCCGGGCACGGTCGTTTACCTGGGATATGGTACCTCGCAGCAGGAATTCGATCCGCTCGGGCGCCGAGACCTCCGCCGGACCCGGGACGGGTTCTTCATCAAGCTGAGTTACCTGTTCAGAATGACGGGGTGAGGAGGGCTCACCACCTCTGGACATCGTACTTCCCTCTAGCCAGATCGGGGATTTGGGCGCACTTTCTCGCTAAAGCAGCCGACCACGAGGGGGGGAGAACTCATGTGCTTTTCGGCGACGGCGAGTTTTGGGGCAGCTGCCGCAACCGCCGTCGGGGGTGGGGTGGCGCTCGCGAGTGCGAGGAAGACCTCACACCTGCTCCTGGCTGCGATCCCATTGTCATTCGCAGTCCACCAGAGCGCCGAGGGTGTCGTGTGGTTGGCCCTGTCGCACAGCCAATATGCCACTTTCCTGCGCCCTGCAACGTTCGCATTCCTCACCCTGGCCAAGGTCGCCTGGCCGATCTTGGTGCCCCTGGCATTCCTGGCCGGAGAGCCTGACGAGCGGCGGAAGGCGTGGTTCCGAGCTCTCCTAGTGATCGGAGTCATCCTGGCCGCGGCCTTGGGTTACGGGCTGGCTGCCTACCCGGTCAGCGTCAATATCGACGGACCCCACATCCAGTATGGCCTCGACTCGCCGTTGCCGTTTCGCTGGGTCACCGACATCACGTATGCGATCGTTACGGTGGTATCTCCCCTCATTTCGAGCAACCGGAGGATCAGGTTGCTGGGGTGGACTGTCCTGGCCTCCCTGATCATCTCGAAGCTGTTCTTCTTTGCGTATTTCATCTCCGTATGGTGCTTCTTCGCGGCCTGGTGCAGCCTCGTGGTTGTCCTGATCGTGCGTGCCGACAGCAGACCGAGTGCGAACCTTGGCGTCGAGGTGGCGGCTTGACGACCACTTGACGCACCGCCCGAGGATTGCAGATCGCCACATCAATGGGAGACCTTCATGCGCCATCGCCGGCGATGCGCACACCTCCTGCTCATCCCACTGCTTCTCCTTGCCGCTTCGTCAGTGGCGGGACAGGGTATTCTGGATCGCATCGATGCCCTAGCGCCCGCGTCGGTGAGGGTGGACGAGGATAGAAAGGAACTGATCATCGACCTACCCTTGGCCGATGTACCGGTCGGAGAAGTGATTCGAACACCGGTGTACCGGGTGACGGTCCCGATCGACCTCGCGCTTCATGGGTTTGAAGCCGAAGTGGTTGATGAGCAAGGGGGTATCCTACCGAAAGACTCCCCCCATCACATCATTCTCAGCGATTCTACTAGGCGTGGGCTGATGCTGCCCCTGATTCTACCAATCTTCGGCGCAAGTACCGAGTCTCCGAGTCTCCGGTTGCCAAGGTACCTCT
>QKDC01000112.1 GCA_003246755.1 Gemmatimonadota bacterium
CATTAGGAACACTTGTTGAGATTATTACTTACTACCTTATCAAAACATGGGGACTTAACAACCAAATTTCAATTGAAAGAGGTCTTGCCGTCGGTCCACTCGAGTCCCTCGGTGTACTTGACGATGCCGTCGGATCGTGCCCGCCGTTCCGCTTCCTCGGCGATGCGGGAAGACGTTCCACCAATGTGGAAGGTCCGGAGTGTCAGCTGCGTCCCCGGCTCTCCGATGGACTGCGCGGCGAGAATGCCCACCGCTTCACCCATATCCACCATATCCATCGTGGCGAGATTCCTGCCGTAGCACATCCGGCAGATCCCACGCTTGGCTTCACACGTCAGCACGGAACGGATCTTCACCTTCTCGATCGCCGCATCTTCAATGGCCGCGGAGACGGACTCATCAATCAGCTGTCCGGCCTGAACGATCAGCTTCGGGTCGCCGTGTTCGTCCAACTCGTGCGGATCGAACACATCCTCACCGGCCACGCTGCCCAGGATACGTTCGACCAAAGACTCGATGACGTCTTCGCCCTCCTTGAGGGCGGACATCTGCAAGCCGAGAATCGTGCCGCAATCCTCTTCGGTGACGGTGACGTCCTGGGCCACGTCGACCAGACGGCGTGTGAGGTACCCGGCGTCGGCGGTCTTCAATGCCGTATCGGCCAGACCCTTCCGGGCCCCGTGAGTCGAGATGAAGTACTCCAGCACCGAGAGGCCTTCACGGAAATTCGACCGAATCGGGCTCTCGATGATCTCGCCGATGCCCCCCGTCAACTTCTTCTGTGGCTTCGCCATCAGCCCACGCATACCGGCCAGCTGCCGGATCTGGTCGCGGCTGCCTCGCGAGCCCGAATCGAACATCATGAAGACGGGGTTGAACCCGCCCCGAGAGACCCTCATATGGTTGATCATCGCTTCGGCCACGTCGTTGTTGGCGTGTGTCCAGGCGTCGATCACCTTATTGTATCGCTCGCCAAACGTGATCTGTCCGGTGTTATACGCCTTCTGGAACCGGGCGACCCGCTTGGAGGCTTCTTCGATCAGGTCGGCCTTATCGGCCGGGACCTCGAGATCCTCGATCCCGATGCTGACGCCACCGAGGGTGGCGAAATCGAATCCGAAACGCTTGAGCCGGTCGAGGAAGTCCACCGTCGGGCGGAGTCCCGCCCGGAGGTAGCTCTGTAGCACGAGTTCCGACAGGGTACGCTTCTTCATCAACTCGTCCCGGAACCCCAGTTCGGCGACGACCGTCCGCGGCAGGATGTTGTTGAACAACACCCGACCCACGGTGGTGCGGAGCCAACGGGGACTCGGATCGGCAGATTCCGAGGGTGGGATGAACCAGAAGTGGATGGCCGTGGAGAAGGTAGTTTTCCCACTCAGGACACTCATTTCGAGTTCCGCGAGGCTCCCGAATCGTCGTGCATCCTGCCAGAGGCGTTCGCGGGTCTCGGCCGCGTTCGGCCCCGCCTTCCGAAGTTGCTCCTCGAATCCCGGGGGGAGTTTCGTCAAGAAGTAGCAGCCCAGCACCATGTCCTGGGAGGGTTCTGCCACCGGCCGGCCGTCGGATGGTTTGAGGATGTTGTTGGACGAAACCATCAGCAGACGGGCCTCCAACTGCGCCTCAAACGAGAGCGGAACGTGGACCGCCATCTGGTCACCGTCGAAGTCGGCGTTGAATGCTGCGCAGACCAGAGGGTGGATCCGGATCGCCTTGCCTTCCACCAGCTTGGGTTCAAAGGCCTGAATCCCCAGGCGGTGGAGGGTCGGCGCACGGTTGAGGAGCACCGGATGATCCTGAATGATTTCCTCCAGGATCTCATAGACCTCCGGCCCCTCGCGTTCCACGATCTTCTTGGCACGCTTGACCGTCTCCGCAATACCCTTCTCGACCAGCTTGTGGATGATGAAGGGTTTGAAGAGCTCCACCGCCATGGTTTTTGGCAAGCCACACTGATGGAGCCTGAGCTCAGGGCCGACGACAATGACCGATCGACCTGAGTAATCCACGCGCTTCCCGAGGAGGTTCTGACGGAACCGACCCTGCTTGCCCTTCAGCATGTCGGAGAGTGACTTGAGGGGACGCTTGCCCCGACCGCGAATCGCCTTCGACCGTCGGCCGTTGTCGAACAGGGCGTCGACAGCCTCCTGCAACATCCGCTTTTCGTTCCGAAGAATGACCTCGGGTGCCTTGTGCTGAATCAGCTTCTGGAGCCGGTTGTTGCGATTGATCACCCGTCGATAGAGATCGTTCAGGTCGCTCGTGGCGAAGCGGCCACCGTCCAGGGGGACCAGTGGACGCAGATCCGGGGGAAGCACTGGGATGACATCCATCACCATCCACGCGGGGTTGTTCGGCTGATCGCCGTGATCCCCCGAGGACATGAACGCATCGACGATCTTGAGGCGCTTCAGCGCCTGCTTTTTCCGGTGTTGACTGGTTTCGGTGGCCACCTGGTGGCGGAGTTGTTCCGCAAGCTTCTTGATCTCGAGGCGAGAAAGCAGTTCGCGCACCGCCGGTGCCCCAATGTCGGCCCTGAACGCGGCGTCGCCCTCCTCGCGCGCTTTCGCCCGCAGGTCGAGGTACTCGTCTTCATCGATGAGTTGCAGCGGTTCCACTTCCTGCTTCCCTGGATCGATGACGATGTAACTGGAGTAGTAGATCACGCGCTCCAGCTCGCGGAGCGTGATCCCGAGGAGGTTCCCGATGGGGGACGGGAGGGTCTTGAAGAACCAGATATGCACGACCGGCACACTGAGTTCGATGTGGCCCATCCGCTCCCGCCGCACTTTGCTGAGGGTGACCTCGACGCCGCAGCGGTCGCAGATCACACCACGGTAGCGAATACGCTTGTATTTGCCGCAATGACACTCCCAATCCTTGACCGGCCCGAAGATCCGTTCGCAAAACAGCCCGTCCTTCTCGGGCTTGAAGGAGCGGTAGTTGATGGTCTCGGGCTTGGTGACCTCACCCCACGACCACCACGATCGGAACCCCTGGAGTTCCATCCGCTCCCGTTCCTTGGGATCACGGGGACCTCGCATCTCCTCGGGTGAGGCGATACGGATACCGATGTAGTCGAACCTGGAATTTTGGGGCTCTCGCCCACTACGAAAATCGATCATTCGACCTACTCCTCCCCGTCGGCAGTGACGCCGAGGGTGACCTTGAGACCGAGCGCCTGGAGTTCCTTGACGAGCACGTTGAACGACTCGGGAATACCTGGCTCGGGCAGATTCTGCCCCTTCACGATTGCCTCGTACACCTTGCTGCGGCCATTCACATCATCCGACTTGACCGTGAGCATTTCCTGGAGGAGGTGCGACGCGCCGTACGCCTCGAGCGCCCACACCTCCATCTCACCAAACCGCTGCCCACCGAACTGCGCTTTCCCGGCCAGCGGCTGCTGGGTCACGAGGGAATACGGCCCGATGGACCGGGCGTGAATCTTGTCATCCACGAGGTGACTCAGTTTCAGCATGTAGATCGTGCCCACCGTGACGTCCGAGGAGAACACCTGCCCCGAGCGACCGTCGCGCAACCGGACTTTCCCCGCGGGAGTGAACCCGGCGATGCGGATGAGTTCTTCCGCGGCCGCGGCGACCACTTCCGGATCGCTGGATTTCTTGACCACCTTGGCCAGGGCCTCGTGCCCTTGTTCGGCAAGGACGTCGGCCGCGGAACGACCGGCAGCCGTTTCGATTTCCTTCGCGGCCTGACCAAGCAGTCGCTTGGCGTCTCCCGACGTCTCCTCGCGAAGCACCGTGTGGTGATCCAACTCCTGCTTCCGGATGACCGCATCCCGTGCCGCCAGCTCCTTGCCCGCCTCGACCAGAAACTCTCGGTACGCCTCGAACAGCGCCTTGGCCTCGGCGGATGCACCCTTGGCGACCAGCTCGGCGAGTCCGGCGGTCGACACATCGAACCCTTCCTCGCGGCCCCTGAAGTCACCGAGCAGATGCTCGATCTTTGCCTTGTCGATCGTGGGAGCGGTGGCCTCGAGTTGGAGAGCATCCGCCGCGCGGATCAGTCCTGCCAGCCGGAGCAGCACTCCGATCTCTCGTTCATCGGCCCCCCGGAACACCGGGGTCTGCGCGTTGAAGCCCAGGATGGTAGCGCACCAACCGAGATGGGTTTCGAGCAGCTGCCCCACGTTCATTCGACTGGGTACACCCAACGGGTTGAGGACGATGTCCACGGGCCGACCGTCGGGGAGGAAAGGCATGTCCTCCTCGGGAACCACACGGGCGACGATACCCTTGTTCCCGTGCCGTCCGGCCATCTTGTCGCCGACGGACACCTTCCGCTTCTCGCCGAGGTAGACCTTGACGAGTTGGATCACTCCGGGCGGCAGTTCATCGGGCTGGAGGATCTTGTCGATCTGATCCTCCGCCTTCTCCTCGACGCGTGCTCGTTCGGAAGCGGCGGCATCGATCGACTGTCGGATCCGTTCGTTCCCGGCCTTGTTGGCCAACCGCAACGTCTTGAGATCCACGTTCGTGAGGTCGATGTCGCTCAGGACCGCAGCGGTCAGCTTCGTCCCGGCGGGGACAAGTTCCTCGACCGTTCCGGCCTTGAGCATCAGCGCGACTTCATTGCCCTGCAGCAGGGTGTTCAGCTCGTCGAACATCACGGCATTGATGCGGGTCTTTTCTTCGTGCTCCACCCGACGCACCTCACCGATCCGCTCACCCCGGTCTTTCTCGACGACTTGGTCCTCGACGCGACTGAAGATCTTGACGTCGATCACGGTTCCCTTCATGCCGGGCGGAACCTTGAGGGAGGAGTCCTTCACGTCCTTGGCCTTCTCACCGAAAATCGCGGTGAGCAGCTTCTCTTCAGGCGAAAGCTCGGTCTCGCCCTTCGGAGTGATCTTCCCGACGAGGATGTCACCCGGGTTGACGTGTGCTCCGATACGAATGATCCCGCGCTCGTCCAGATCGACGAGTGCCTCGTCCGAGACATTGGGAATTTCGCGAGTGATCTCCTCCTGGCCGCGCTTGGTGTCACGGACGTGGAGCTCGAGTTCCTGAATGTGGATCGACGAGTAGACGTCGTCCTTGACGAGTCGCTCGGAGAGGACAATCGCGTCCTCGAAGTTGTGCCCGTACCACGGCATGAATGCCACGGTCACGTTTGCCCCAAGCGCCAACTTGCCGGCCTCCGTTGCCGGACCATCCGCGATCACCTGGCCGCGAACGACCCGCTGGCCCACCTGCACCAGGGGCCGCTGGTTGATGGCGGTGTCCTGGTTGGTGCGCCAGAACTTCTTGACCCGGTAGCGATCCTGCTGGGCCAATCGGGCGAGAGGGACCTCCCCGATCTTGGGCCCCTCATCGCTGGCATCCACCAGAATCTCATCGGCGGTGACGCGTGTCACGACGCCACCTCGACGCGCCAGGATCACCGAGCCCGAGTCTCGGGCAACCTTCTCCTCGAGTCCCGTCCCGACCGCCGGAGAGCGGGGGAAGAGGAGTGGCACAGCCTGCCGCTGCATGTTCGATCCCATGAGCGCGCGATTCGCATCGTCGTGTTCCAGGAACGGGATCAAGGCCGCGGCGATCGAGACCAATTGATCGGGTCCAACATCCATGAACTGGATCCGATTGGGCGGAAGCAGAGGATAGTCATCGCCGCGTCGGCACAACGCGAGGGGGTTCTCGAAGGATCCATCGGGACCAATGGCGGCATTGGCCTGGGCGATCGAGAATCCCTCCTCCTCCGTGGCCGAGAGCCATCGGATGTCGTTGGTCACTTTCGAGTTCTTGACCACCCGGTACGGCGTCTCGATGAATCCGAGATCGTTGATTCGCGCGAAGGTCGCGAGGCTGGTGATGAGCCCAATATTGGGACCTTCCGGCGTTTCGATGGGGCACATCCGACCGTATTGCGAGTAGTGCACGTCACGGACTTCGAATCCGGCACGCTCACGGGTCAGGCCACCGGGTCCGAGTGCCGAGAGCCGGCGCTTGTTGGTCAATTCGGCAAGCGGATTGGTCTGGTCCATGAACTGGGACAGCTGCGAGGACCCAAAGAATGCCTGGATCACCGCCGAGACGGTGCGGGCATTCACCAGGTCGTCGAGCGAGATCTTCTCCGGGTCGGAGTTGATACTCATCCGTTCCTTGACTAGACGGGCCATGCGGGAGAGACCAACCGAGAACTGGTTGGCGATCAACTCGCCCACGGCGCGAATCCGGCGATTTCCCAGATGGTCAATGTCATCCGTGTGACCCCTGCCGTCCCGGAGGTCGATCAGGTATCGGATGATGGCTATGAAGTCCTCTTCGGTGAGGACGGTGTGGTTGTCGTCGATCCGGAGGTTGAGCCGGTAGTTGATCTTGTGGCGCCCCACCCGGCCGAGATCGTAGCGCTTGGGATTGAAGAAGAGCCGCTGCAACTGTTGCCGCGCGGTCTCCAGATTGGGAGCATCACCCGGTCGCAGCAGGGAGTAGATCTGCTGCAGGGCCTCGGCCTCGGTGGCCGTGGGATCCTTGATCAGGGTGTTCTTGATCAGAGGCGACTCGGCGCTTCCGTGGGGCAGCAGCACATCGACTTTCCCAACGCCGGCTTTGATCAACTTCTTGCGCAGCGTATCGCTGATCGTCTTGCCGGCCGATGCCAGGACTTCGCCGGTCTCGGGATCGGGGACATCGAAGGCGAGCACGAGTTGCTCCCGCTCGCGTACCGCGGTGGGCTGGTCCTCCTCGTCGAGATCAACCGAAGTGTAGCCGGCGAACACGGAGACCTTCTTGACCCCCACATGTCGCATCTGGCCGACCAGTTCTGGTGTGACTTCCCCCCCCACCACACCGAGGGGGTCGCCCTCAGGGTCTTCCGGATTGGGCACGTCCACCGCCAACAGACTCCCGAAGGTCTCCCGGCGTTCCTGCCGGCCTTCGAGCTTCCCACTGATATCGATCTCCTTCTTGGCGAAGAAGAGACTGAGAATCTCGGCGTTGGTCCCGTGCCCGAAGGCGCGGAGCAGCGCGGTGGCAGGAAACTTCTTCTTCTTGTCGATGTGGACGTAAATCACATCGTGGATGTCGATGGTGAACTCCACCCACGATCCGCGGAAGGGAATGATCCGCGCGGAGAACAGCCGCTGGCCGTTGGGATGGATGTTCTCTTCGAAGACGACTCCCGGGGAGCGGTGCAACTGGCTGACCACGACCCGCTCGGCGCCATTGATGACGAACGTGCCCAGGGGGGTCATCATCGGCAGTTCGCCGAGGTAGACCTCTTTTTCGATCTGGTTCTTGAGTCGCTGCTGACCATCGACTTCTTCGAAGACGTTGAGCGCCAGGGTCGCCTTGAGCGGCGCGGCATAGGTCATGTCCCGCTCGATGCATTCCTCGACGGTGTACTTGGGTTCGCCGATGGCGTACGAGTTGAAGATCAACTCGTACTTGCCATTCACATCGGAGATGGGGAACAGGTCGCGGAACACCCGCTCGAGGGACACGTCGTGCCGGACATCGTCGCCGCTATCCTGGACCATGAGGGCCTCGAAGGCCTTGGTCTGGATATCGAGCAGATGCGGCATCGGCATGCTGCTTTCACGCTTCGAAAAACTGATATCAGGTCGCATTGCTGTCATCGCTCACTCTCGTCCAGCACAAACGGCCCCGAGCGGGCGTCCCCTGATGGGAGGCCCGCGGGGCGTCGTCCTGACAAGGAATGTGGGTAGGTCTAGCGCGCATGCCGTCTCGCCGAAGAAGCACCAGTGGACCCGCCAGGCCCCCATGGCCTGGAGGGATCGTCCGGGGCTACTTCAGTTCGACGGTTGCGCCCTGCTCCTCGAGCTTGGCCTTGATTTCCTCTGCCTCCGCCTTGGACACGCCTTCCTTGACCGGCTTCGGCGCGTTGTCGACGAGATCCTTGGCTTCCTTGAGCCCCAGACTCGTCAATTCGCGGACGATTTTGATCACCTGGATCTTCTTCGACCCACCGCTGACGAGGACGACCGAGAACTCCGTCTGCTCCTCCTCAGCCGCCGCGTCACCGCCGCCGCCGCCTGCGGGAGCCGCAGCCACCACGGAGACGTTGAACCGGGTCGTGAAGGCCTCGATCAACTCCGCCAACTCGACCACGGTCTTCGTGCCGATGGCGTCGATGATTTCTTCGTTGGACAATGTGGTATTCGCCATGATGCTCTGACTCCGTTGCGTTATGAGGCGGCCGACTGGCGCTGTTCGTGAAGCGCTTTGAGGGCACCGACAAAGTGATACAGCATTCCATTCAACGCCCCGACGAACTGACCGAGCAGGACGTCCCGTGAGGGGAGAAGCCCAAGCCGCTGGACATAATCCGCCTCGACCACCGCCCCATCCACCATTCCGATCTTCACGGTGGGCTTGGTATGTGCCTTGGCGAAATCTCCGATCACCTTCGCGGCGGGGAGTGGATCGTCCCCCACCAGCACCACCCCCGTCGGGCCGGTGAAGATCGAGCCCTCGATCCCGCTCACCCGACTGGCATCGAGGGCGCGGCGAGCCAGGGTATTCTTCACGACCACGTACCGCGCACCGACGGCCCGCAGTTTGGCCCGGAACTCGGTCATGTGAGCGACCGAAAGCCCACTAAAATCCGTAAAGTAGAGATTGGTCGACCCGTCCAGCGTTTGGGTGAGTCGCTCGACCGTTTCCTGCCTCTTCTGTTTGCTCATCGGTAGGCCGCCGTATCCAGCCGGATCCCCGGCCCCATGGTACTGGAAATCGTCGCGGACCGAAGGTAGGTCCCCTTCGCCGCCGAGGGTTTCGCTTTCATGATCGTATCGAGAAAGGCCTGCAGGTTCTCCTGCAGGTGTTCCGGGGAGAATGAAACACGGCCGATGGGAGCGTGCACATTGCCCGTCTTGTCGACGCGAAACTCGATCTTCCCCGCCTTGATCTCTTGGACGGCGCGCGTGACGTCCATGGTGACCGTGCCGGCCTTGGGGTTGGGCATCAGCCCCCGTGGACCGAGCACCCGCCCCAAGGCACCCAGTTGTCCCATGAGGTCGGGGGTCGCGACCAGGACATCAAAATCGAGCCAGCCATCCTTGATCTTCTGGATGTACTCGACCCCGAAGAAGTCGGCGCCCGCCGCCTCGGCTTCCTTGACCTTGTCACCCTGGGCGAGGACCAGAACCCGCACCTTCTTACCGGTGCCGTGTGGGAGGACGACGGTTCCACGCACCACCTGATCGGCGTGCCGAGGGTCGACGCCGAGGCGAACCGACGCATCGACGGTCTCGTCGAACTTCGCAAAGGCGGTCGCCTTGACGAGGTCCACCGCCTCATCCACCGAGTAGGTCCGGTTCCGCTCGACCTTCTCGGCGGCAGCCCGGAATCGCTTGCCGTTGGTTGCCATCAGTCCCTTACCTCCAGCCCCATCGAGCGCGCCGTCCCGGCAACCATCCGCATGGCGGAGTCGACATCGGAGGCGTTGAGATCGACCATTTTCAGCTCGGCGATCTTGCGCACCTGCGCGGAGCTGACGTGGCCCACCTTTTCGCGGTTGGGACTCCCACTCCCTTTGGCGACACCGGCCTCCTTGAGCAGGAGGTTGGCGGCGGGAGGCGTCTTCGTGATGAAGGTGAAACTGCGGTCGGCGTAGATGGTCAACACCACCGGGATGACCATCCCCGCCTGACTCTGCGTGCGGGAATTGAACTGCTTGCAGAAGTCCATGATGTTCACGCCGTGAGGTCCCAACGCGGTACCCACGGGTGGTGCCGGATTGGCCGCCCCGGCGGGACACTGAAGCTTGACCATCGCCATGATCTTCTTTGCCATCGTACTCCTCTCGGGTAGGACCAGGTTTCAAGCCGGCCCGTACACTGCCGCGATGACCCGCGCGGTCGCGGGGGGAGGGGCTTAGTGCCCTCTCAGCTGCAAATAGTCCAACTCAACCGTGGTGGGCCGGCCGAAGAGACTGACCGAAACCCGCACCTTCCCCTTGTCCTGGAGGATCTCCTCGACCGTTCCGCTGAAGTCGCCAAAGGGACCCTCGGTGATCTCCACCGCCTGGCCCACAATGAAGGGGATCTCTTCCTTGGGCTCCTCATCCGCGCTCTGCTCGCTGATGCCGAGCAGACGATTGACTTCTTCCGGTCGGAGAGGGAGCGGCGCCCGCCCCGTCCCGACAAACTTGATCACACCCTGCACGCCGTTGACCATGTGCTGTGCTTCTTGACTCATGGTCGTCTCGATCAGCACGTAACCTGGGAACAGCTTCCGCTCGACCAGGACTTTCTTCCCGTTCTTGATCTCGATCACTTCTTGGATCGGGACCAGAGCCCGCCGCACCAACTTCTCCTCTTCGGGACGGGGATCCTCGTCGATCCGTCGCTGCAGCAGGCCACTGACTTTCTTTTCATGACCCGCCGTGGTCTGAATAGCGTACCAGCGATAGGTCATGCGCTACTGCGTGATCGCGGCGATGCCGCGAACAAAGATCAGGTTGAGCAACAAATCGAGCAGCCCGATCGCCACACCGAGCACAATCGACAGGATCACGATCATGCGGGTGGCCTTGTACAACTCGTCTCGGGTGGGCCAGGTCACCTTCTTGATCTCGGCCTGCGCGCCTTGGAGGAACGCCCGGGTCTGAGCCAGGGCGCCCACCGGGCCCTTCCGCGATACGGACTCGGCCATACCTACTTCGACTCCTTGTGCGGCAGGTGCTTGTTGCACCGCGGACAGAACTTCTTCCGCTCCACCCGTTCCGGGTGCAGTCGGCGGTTCTTGTCCGTGAAGTAATTCCGACTCTTACAGCCGGTGCACTCGAGAATGATCTTATCGCGCATCTATGGTCACGAGTCGTTAATTGACTATTTCAGAATCTTGGTCACCACGCCGGCTCCCACCGTCCGGCCCCCCTCCCGAATCGCGAACCGCAGCCCCTCTTCCATCGCGATCGGGGTGATCAATTCGATCGTCATCTGCACATTGTCCCCCGGCATCACCATCT
>QKDC01000040.1 GCA_003246755.1 Gemmatimonadota bacterium
GACTACGCCTCGTTCCCGGCCCCGCGCCGGATCGCGGCGAGCATCAACGTGACTTTCTAAGGGAGAGCATCAGATGACCAAGCACTCAGTCTCGCGATGGGTGGGGATGCTCACCCTCGCCGTCCTGGTCGGGCCCCTCATGGGCTGCGATCAGATCCTGAAGGTCGATAATCCCGCCGAAATCGGGGTGGACGACCTCAACACCGTGGAGTTGCTCGACGCCCAGGTCGCCGGGGTCTACAGCGAACTGGCCGACGAGATGACCCGAAACAACGGGGCGCTCCTCTGGAGTGTCAACTTCCTCACCGACGAGCAGGTCACCGGGCTCAACTGGGAGGATTATGCCCGGGTGAATCAGCGGATCAACGAGTACTTCCGCGGCCCCTTCGCGTCCATGTGGGCGGGGATGAGCTTGATCGTCCGGCTCGGTGAAGAAGTCACCAACCGGATCGATTCGCTGGTGAGTCCCACCGACCCCCGCATCGCGCTCACCCAGGCGCTGGCCGGGTATGGCTATGTGTTCATCGGGGAGTCGATGTGCAGCGCCGTCTACAGTGTCGACGGCGAGTACGGCACCACCGAGGAGACGCCGCTCCAGTCGTTCCAGCGGGCGATCCCTGCCTTCCAGCGGGCGATTGCCGTGGCGAGTGCCACGGGCCAGAACGACATCCTCAACATGGCCCGTACCGGGCTCGCCCGGGCGTACCTGAACCTGGCCGATTTCCCGAATACCATTCAGGCCGCGCAAGCCGTGACGCCGGGATCGGCCTACTGGGTCGAGTACGCGGCAACGCAGGATGCGGAGAACAACGGGCTGTTCGGGGAGGTGCACGGCACGAACCACACCATGGGCGTGTCTCCCTGGTTCCTGCAGGGCACGTTCGGGGATCAGGACATCGTGGACACGCAGACCGATCCGCGGATCCAGCACAGCACGCGCTGGACTACGGGACACAACGGGCTGACCAAGCTCTACAAGCCCTATCAGGGTCTCCGGTTCAGCCAGTATAGCGGGAAGACGCAGGCCCCGGCCTCTCCGGCGTGCCCCAATTGCACCGGCACGGTGGTGCAGTCGGGTGGGGACGCGGGTGACATCCTCCTCTATCAGAAGGACACCGAGGTGTTGCTGGCGGATTATCTGGAGGCCCAGCATCACCTGATGGAGGCGCGGATGCGCACGGGGGGCAACGAGTTCGTGAATGCCCGCCGGGCGGTGGGGAACGAGGCGCCGGTCAATCTGGGCGGCGCGGCGCTCTTTGCCGAACTCCGTCGCCAGCGGTCCCTCGATCTCTATCAGGGGGGCTTCCGGCTCGGCGATCTCCGTCGCTGGGGCCGAGACGGCGTGGGTGACTTCTTCCCGAGTGGGAACCACGTCAACCAGGAATGGGGAGCCTACGGGGCCTGGACCTGTCATCCGCTCCCACTGTCGGAATATGACGGGAACCCCGAACTCCCCAAGCCGGCCAATCCACTCGTACCACCGCCAGGCTGGTAAGAACATTGATTTGAAGTTTTTCCGCAGCGTACTGCTTGTAGTCGAGAGCACGGAAGGTGGGGGGCCAAGGGTGGCCTTCCACCTTCTGTCATGTTCGAGATCTTCTTCACAGTTCCTTGAGCTCGGATATCCCTACCCAAAAAAATCCCGAAGATTGATGGATCGCCCGCCGTGTCCTGCCCACACGGAAACACGAGTTTTTTCCGTGTCGTTTCGACACAACGGTCCGGGCGAGCATCGGCGTTCCCGGCACCCGGGTTCTTCCGGAAACCCGCATAGCTGCGGGCCCCCCTTGACATTCGCACCAGATGGTGCAAGCCTGGTACGTTGTCTGCGAGTTCGTCCGACTGCAGGTCCGTAGGCATGATTGCAATCCAGGCGTGCAGGCGTTCTGGGTTGCTCTATCTCCCGGGGGGGAATCCCCCGACCTAATCGAAGGCACAGGTAACCCTCCACGCACAGAACTGTGAGGTAGCGATGTACCTTCCCATCCGATTCCGGGCGTTGGGAACCGTCGTAGGGGCAGTAGCCCTGTTGGTGACGGCCGCAGTACCCCTTCACGCCCAGGGCGGCACGATCCGCGGGACCGTGACCGACCGCACCACCCTCCGTCCAGTTGCCAATGCCGGTGTAATCCTCGTCGGGCTGAACCGCATCGCCCAGACCGATGCGGATGGCGCGTACCGGTTCACCGGACTGACAGCAGGCCAATACACGGTTCGCGCCAGGGCCATCGGGTATTCCTCGCAGTCGGCGACCGTGACGGTCACCGCGAGCGGCGAGGTGACCCTCGACTTCCAGTTCGAGCGGGCGATCATCCAGCTCGACGAGATCGTGGTCACCGGCACACCAGGTGCACAGACCAAACGAGAGCTCGGGAACGCGATCACGAGTCTCGACGTGGCCGACCTGACCGCTCTCGCACCCATCGCCAACGTGCAGGAGTTGTTGAACGCGCGGGCACCGGGCCTCACCCTCTACTCCAACTCGGGCCTGGCCGGCGCGGCGTCGAACGTGAAGATCCGGGGGGCGGGCTCACTCAACGCCGGATACACGCCTGTGTACTACATCGACGGGATCCGCTTCGAGGCCAATCCTGTCACCAACGGCGGGACGACGAACTCCACGGTGCAGTACGCCAGCCCGATGGATTTCGTGAACCCGGGCGACATCGAGCGCATCGAGGTGATCAAGGGTCCGGCGGCGGCCACGCTCTACGGAGCGGACGCGGCGGGTGGCGTGATCCAGATCATCACCAAGAAGGGGAATCGGGGCTCGGAGCGGGTACAGTGGAACATGAGCTACGAGTACTCGAGTAACGACTACCACGCGGAAAACCCCACGAACTTCTACCTCTGCAACGGGGCACCGATGCGGGAGTGGACGGGGAGCTCCACGCTGATCCGTCAGAACAGCTCGACGTATCCAGGCTGCCAGGATCCCAGTTCCGTCAGGTTCGTCGCCGAGAACGGCGACACCGTGACCGGGATTCCGGAGTCGGACATCATCCGGACCGGACCGGACGGGACACCCTTCCCCAATGGTTCCTTCGTCATCACCGACGATCCCGTTCGCCGTCACCCCGAGGCCCTTCGCGCGGGCGTGGGCAGCGATCTCCGCCTGTCGGCTCGGGGCGGTACCCAGACGTTCGGCTACTACATCTCCGCCGTCCGGTCGACCGAGCAGGGCGTGGTGTTCAACAACTTCAGCAACAAGACCGGGGGCCGGGCGAACTTCAGTGTCACGCCTGCCAACTGGATCAACATGGACGTGAACTTTGGGTACACCCGCTCGCAGGGGCAGATCCCCTTGAGCGACAATGCGTCCAACGGATTGCTTCGCAATGCCTTCCGTGGCCGAGCCCGCGCGTATAGGGACAACTGGGAGTCGGGTTTCCACGGCTTCGGCCCGACCCAGTCGAATGAGTTCGACCGGAAGTCGTTCGAAGAGCGGACCACCCTCGGGGTGACGACCAACATCAACCCGGTTTCCTGGTTCACCAGCCGGTTGACCCTGGGGATGGACAAGTACGACCGGCGGGATCAGACCTTCTACGAAATCGATCCAACCTTGAAATGGGGCGCCACGGCGGGCACGGGCTCCATTACGCAGCGGGTACCGGTGACCCACACGTGGACGGTGGATTACTCCGGGACGATCAACGCCAAGCTCTCGGAGTCGATCACGTCGAACTTCTCGGGTGGCATGCAGCTCAACTCCCGGGAGTTCCGTCGCTACACCGCGTCGGGTGACGGGCTGATTGCCAACGCCCTGAACCTGGTGGGCTCCGCGGCCAACACCGAAGCCGATGAAGGCTTCGTCGAGCAGACTTCGCTCGGGCTCTACTTCATGGAGCAGCTGGCGTTCAACGACAAGCTGTACGGCTCGGCCGCCGTCCGGTTCGACGACAACTCGGCCTTCGGCGCGGACTTCTCGCTGGTG
>QKDC01000177.1 GCA_003246755.1 Gemmatimonadota bacterium
GACCATATACATCACCGAAAGCTCCGCCGTCGCCCAGGATGTGACGTTACTGCCCATCTTGCAACAGCGTCTCATGGCGTCCGGGTACACCCTCGTTGAGACTCCGGATGATGCAACCTATCTGATCCAAATCAACCACCTGAGTCTCGTCGGGTTTGAACTCAACGGCGATCAAACGCTCGGTGATGCCGTGACCTCAGCCATGGCCGCGGGCGGCGGTGCCGCGCTGGCGGCCGACGTGCTCGGCGCCAGTGGCAAAGTCCCCGCGGGTGTGGGACTGGCGGTCGGGGTGGTGGGGTTCTTGGCCGATGCGAAGACAAAACACATCGCCCACACATTGACGAGTGACATCCTCATCACCGAAACCGTTCCGGGAGCAGAAGGCAGCACCGAGTTGAGATACCACAAGACGCGAGTCGTGAGCGGTGCGTCTAAAGCCAATCTCCAGTTGGAAGAGTCTGTCCCCGCGATAGTGGATGGAACCACGACATCCTTAGCCGGACTCTTGCCTTCCATCTCAGGTAGAGGACCATGAAAACAGCCCTCTTCATGTCCATGCTCCTGATGGGGTGCTTTCTCTCACCGTGTCAGCCTGAATTGCGCTCGTTCGACCTATCCCCCAACAACCCCGGGCGATCAGTGGACGCTCTGCAAATGCACCGCCTGCAAGACGATGGGTGGGACTGCAAGAGGACGTCCACCCATCTGGAACAGTACGAGTGTAGCAGGTGTTCGCTACCGGGTGGCCCCCTCTAAAGGGCTCCCAAATGCTTCCCGCACATCGGTCTCGCTCAGGATGCGAGCATTCGTCGGATTCCTAGCTTTGTGCGGCGCCTACCGCTCGCTCAGAGACCCTCACCTGGTCCACGTCCCCTTCGTCGAGTTCGCCCTTCGTCCGCGGATAACCGGGAAATCGGAAGCCATCGGCGAACTGATGACGGGCTGGTGGAGAAGCCACAGAATCACATGGAATCACCGGGGGAGGTCGAAGCGTATGGACGAAGATACGATACGATCGACGTCCCGGCGGAGTTCACGGCGTAGGGGCGGCCCTCGGCCCCCAGCCAGTCTGACATTCACATCATGGCCGGCCAAACACTGAAGAACCGATTCGAACGCGAATCGAGGGGGACCCAATGACTGCGGCACTCGACCATCGAGACCTGTATCGGCTTGCGTGGACCCTATCGGACAATGCCATCGCTTGGCTTGAGCCAACGATGAAGTGCAACCTCGCCTGCGAGGGGTGTTACCGTGCCAACGTGAACCACCACAAGTCGCTGGAGGAGGTGGCAGCCGACCTCGACGTGTTCGCGCGGTATCGCAAGACGGACGGCATTTCCATTGCCGGGGGTGAGCCGCTTACCCACCCACATATCGTCGACATCGTACAGATGGTGGCAACCCGTGGATGGAAACCCATCCCAACCGGTGACGGGCGAAGCGGAGATCGACGCGCTCGTCGCGGCGGTCGAGAGCGGGTTGAGGAGAATCCAACAAGGGGCCTGATGGAAGGGCCGTCCAGGCACGACCTCTCGACGCCGCGGCGGTCCCCTCCCAGATTGCAACCATGTCGTCCACGCGTTCGCCCTCGAGCGTGTGACCCTCCCGGGCCAAAGGTCGCTTCGCCTTGACCGGCGGGCCATGGCAACGGCCCTGGTCGCCCTCGCCTTGACTCGTACGGACGTCCACGCGTCGGGACTTTCCTGGCTCAAGCAAGGCCTCACCACGGGGGCCATCCAGGGCACTGTCCGGTACCAGAATGGTGATCCCGCAGAGGGCGCTCAGGTGTCCGTTCGCAACTCCGCTACGGGATTCGTGACTGATGTGGAGACGCGAAACGGCCGGTTCCTGGTTCAAGGTCTCGAGGTTGGGGGACCGTACACAGTCCTGGTGCGTCAGGTCGGGTTTCAGCCGGAGCGCCAGGCCCTCGGGTGGCTGACCCTTGGAACCCCGGTCGAGGTCAACGTCGTACTGCGATCCGCTGCCCTGCAACTCGATAGCTTGACAGCGGTCGCCTCCGGAGGATTCTCCGTGCCGAACCTCGACGGCGGCACGGCGACCACGATCTCGGACTCACTGCTTCACCACCTGCCTACCCTCAACCGGGACGTCTACGACTTCGTCCGGCTCGCCCCCCAAGTATCGACAAAAGTGGGTCTCGGCTCGGGGGGCATGTCGGTCGGCGGGGTCGGATTTCGCTTCAACCAGTTTCTGACCAACGGCGTCCCCGAGCGATCGCTCGCCGGGGGCCAGCCGCCGGAGTTCGCCGGCGGGAAGTCCCTCCCCTTCGAGGCGGTCGCGGAGTACCAGGTGCTGGTCGCCCCCTTCGATGTGCGCTATGGCGACTTTGCTGGTGGAGCCGTCAACACGATCACACGATCTGGCACGAATGCGCTCCAAGGCTCGCTCTTCGTCCAAAGCCGGGGGGACGGTCTGGCACGCAGCGAGGCACTCCTCCCGTACCAGCGCCACGTGTTCGGCGGCCTGCTATCCGGGCCGATCGTGCGCGATCGCCTGAACTTCCTCCTCGCAGCCGACTTCCAGCGACTGACCGCGCCGATGCCGGGCCCGTTCGTGGGGCAGTCGAGCCAGACCACTGCGGCGGTTCCCGTCAGCGAGGCCGATCTCACCCGTCTCGAATCCATCATGCAGGGGTATGGGTTGGACGCGGGAACGGGTGGACCGGTTCCCAACCGCACCCCGGTGCGCAATATCTTCGCCCGCATGGATGCCGCGCTCCCGCAGCTGAACAGCCGAGCCACGATGTGGCTGAGCGACGGTGAGACCAAGAACCTGAGCTTCGCGCGCGGCGCGCGGGACACCACGTTTGCGCTCTCGAGCAACGCGACCACCTTCCGATTCGCCATCCGGACACTGGCTTTGCAGACCCACACGACCCTGCGGCGGGACGGTGGTGGCCACAACGAGTTCTTCTTCTCCCACCGGACCACCCACGCAGGACAGCTGTCGGAGTTCCTCCAGCCGCTCGTCTCCGTTGCCGTCCCGGGTCAGGCAGCGGGCGGAACGGTTACCCTGGTCTCGGGTACCCCGGTGCAGGCCCAAGCGGGCGAGGTCAGGTATGTAAACACCGACGTGCGCGACAACCTCACGCTAACCCTCGGGGCGGGGCACATCCTGTCGGTCGGCTTGGAAGCCGAGTGGTTTCGGCTGGAATCGGGCGGCCCCGCGAACGCGTTCGGAACCTGGAACTTCCTGAGTCTCGACTCCCTTCAGGCAGGATTGGCCCAGCGTTTCGAGGTCACTCGCGATCTGGATGGCGGGCACGTCCCGCTCACCGGCCGGCAGGCCGCCTTCTATGTCGGGGACCGTTGGCACGTCGGCGAGCGCGTCGACCTGACGTGGGGCCTGCGGGCGGATGCTCTCTGGGTCAACGAGCGACCGCCGCACAACGATCTCGTCGATTCGATCTTTGGCCGCCGTACCGACGAGATTCCGAGCGGCCGATTCCACCTCTCGCCCCGCTTGGGGTTTACCTGGGAAACTGATCGGGCTGGGCGCAATCGACTGCGCGGCGGTGTGGGCGTCTTCACCGGAAGACCGCCGCTTGCCTGGCTCCACTCGGCACTTCGGAACGACGGACTTGGTACCGGCCTCGTGCGATGCGGCCCGAACCCCCTGGAACCGCCACCGACTTTCGATCCGGATCCGCTCGACCCGCCCACCGAGTGTGCAGGCTCCGCGGGGGGGGCGCGCGCGGGTGATGTCGAGCTGCTTGACCGTGGCCTTGCCCAGAGGCAGACCATACGGGCGGTCGTCGCCTGGGACCGCAGGCTCACCCAGGACAGCCGGGTGACGCTCGAGGCACTCACCACCTGGAATCTCGCCGACTACCTGTTCGTCAACTTGAACCTCGTGGGTCCCCAATCGGTCGATATCCGTGGGCGAACTCTTTACGGCACCATCAGCGGAAGCGGTCTCGCCACCCCGGCCTTCAAGACCACCGCATTGCCGAGCGTGATCGACCTGCAGAACGTGGGCGGGCACACCTCCACCCAGGTCTCCGCCCGACTGGAAAAACGCCTGCTCAGCGGTTCGGCCGTAGTCGCCTCGTACACGTGGTCGAGAGTACGTGACGTCCAAACACCGTTGCGGGTGAACACTCGCGGCTTGGCGAACTGGGCGTCTCGCGCCGTTTCGGGCCGTCATGAGGATCTGGCCGCGGGACATTCGCTCAATGACATCCCTCATCGCCTCGTCCTGGCCGCGGTGTACCGGGCCCCGTGGAAGCGATGGATCACGGAGTTGTCGGTTCTCTACGTGGGTGAATCAGGAAGCCCCTTCACCTACCTGACATGGGGGACCAGGGGACTCGGCGACTTGAATGCCGATGGTTCGAACGCCAACGATCCCATCTACGTCCCAGGTAGTGCCCTGGACCCAGACGAGATCCTCTTCACCGGGATATCCGCCATTCCCGGGGCGGATCAATCCGCCGGGGCACAAGCCGCTCGGATCGGACTCCAGCGGGCGGCGCTCGAGGAGTTCATTGAACGGTCATCCTGTTTGCGGCGGCAGCGCCGACACATTCTGGAACGGAATTCCTGTCGTGAGCCGTGGTCGCACACGTCCGTGCTCTCCGTGCGTCAACGAGTCCCCATTGGAGAATCAGGGATCGACGTGCAACTGGACCTCTTCAACTTCCTCAATCTCCTCAATCGGGACTGGGGTCTTCGAAGGATCTCCGCGCCGTTCCTGCTGGAACACGTTGGTCAGGTCCCGGTTCCCGCAGTTGGGTCTCGACACGTGTTCCGATTCGACGCCACGGCACCCCAGTGGACAGTCGTGCCGGGTGAATCCGCCTACCAGTTTCAGGTGGGGCTGCGTTACTCGTTCTGAAGACCGAGACGCTTTCGCAAGCGCTGGACCTGCGGGTTCACTGGGAGTGACGCGAGAACAGTGGCAGGGAACGGCGAGGGCTCGGTCAATGCTCCCAGGGATCCCTCGTCAATCGCTCTTTCGAGCCAGGGCATCGCCTGCTCGAGATCCCCGAGCCCCAAGTACACCAGGGTAATGGGCCAGTTGACTGCGCCCTCTGACTTGGATCGACCGATGAGCGTCGTCAGAATCCGGTCGGCGTTCTCCCGTTCCCCGGCCCGCCCGTAGAGAAACCCCAACACGCCAAGCGTCGATGTGAAGCCTTGCTCGGCCTGGGGGCGCAGAAGCGAGATGGCCTCGTCCCACCGTCGTTCCCGGATGTAGCACTGCACGGCAATTCCCGGGACTCTGAGGAGCGGAGGGTCCACGTCAGTGAGACCCTCCAGCAGAGCCAGCGATTCCTGACATCGACCGTTGGCTACGAGCGCTCGCGCCAATTCCGCCGTTGCGGTCGGTGACAGGGGGGCCAGATCCGCGGCCCGCTGTGCCTCAACCAGCGCCTCAGCCCTCTTCCCCGACCACAGGTACAGCTTGACCAGCCATTCCCTGTAGGGCGCCGTCTCCGGCTCGAGCGACACGGCGAGTCGGATGTGCGTCTCGGCCTCCAATGGGTCCCCCTGCATCGACCGCACAAGCCCAAGGCTGCCGTGCGCTTCGGCAAGGGAGCCGTCGAGTGAGATCGCCGTGAGGGCTGCCGCTTCGGCTCGAGCAAGGTACGCCTGCATGGCTGCCTCACCTGAACCATCTGGACCTGCCCGTAGGGCCAGTCGAGCCAGCCCGGCCCATGCCGCAGCGTAGTTGGAGTCCAGCTCAACGGCACGCTGGAAGTAGCCGAGTGCGGCTCGTGCCGCGCTGTCACTTCGCAGGACAACGGGGTCACTGCCGCGCAGGTAGAGCTCATAGGCTGGAATGCTGTTCGTCCGATGCTCTGGCAGTCGCACGTTCGTGTCGCCCCGCGCCCGGAGCGCGAGCTCTCGGGCCACCGCTTGGGCGATCTCGTCCAGATTCCCACCGGCGGCTTGACGTGTAGCCCCTTCAGATCCGATAAGCCACGCGCCGGCGGCGACGAGCACGATTGAAGCGATTCCCGCCACGGCCCAGCCTGGAGCTGAGGGCTGACGTGTTGGCCCCGGGACCACCGCCGGCCGTTGCGCGAGATCCTCTGGCGGTGCGCCTGGGGGCTGACGCGACCGCGGCACGGCTGGGGGAGCCGGCGGCGTTGCCCGGAGTTGTTCGGCGTAGGACCGGACATCCAAGGCAGGCTCGATGTCCAGCTCATGGCGGAGCAGCTCCTCGTGCGCTTTCGCGAACGTCAGCGCCCCTGCCCTGTTTCCGGACGCCTCACTCGCCTGCATGAGCCGAAATACTGTTCGGGAATCGTAGGGGTCCTGGGCAACCACTTCCTTCCACCGCTCCACCGCGGTACGCCAGTCCCCATCCGCCTCCGCCTTTTCGGCCCGGCCCTCCAGGACACCGAGGTAGGCCCCCGCAAGCTTCTCCCGCTCCCGTTCCACCCACCGTTCGAACTCAGGCGCGTCGTGGAGGAAGAAGCCGTCCAGGAAGGGTCCCGCATAGAGACGGGCGGCCTGGTCGAGATCCCCGGCGGCGAGCGCCGCCTGGAATTCGATCACGTCACAGGACACTACAGCGTGGTTGAGCTGGAGTTCCTCTCCCATCGAGAGGATTGCTTCGGCGGTCAGCTCACGCCTCAGCACGTGGATCGCCTGGTTGAGAAGCCGCCGGGAGCTCTCGGCGTCGCGTTCGGGCCAGAGCCATGCCATGAGCTTGTCCCGACCCAGCACCCGCTGAGGCGACGCGGCCAGCGTGGCGAGCACAGCCAACCGGTGCCTCTGCACGGCCGGGCCACCCAATGGACGACCCTCGTCCTCCAGGACCACCGCGCCGAAGAGCTTGAGGGAGAACATGATAGGACCGTTGGCTCGCAGTTGAGTGCCGGCTGACCGAGGGTTGGCCAGTGGGAGCTACGCTAACACCTCGACCGTCGCCTGAACAGATCCGTGGGGTGCACGGCAGAACAGTTCGAGGAGGGGGCTCCCATGAGTGTGAGCAAAGTCACCGCGACCGCCCTAGCGCTTCTGATCGCTTCGGCCTGCAACCAGGACCTTCCCTCGGGGGCCGGATTTCCGCCGCCCCCTCCGCCGGAACAGCCACCCCCTCCGCCGGTCCCACTCCCTCCCGTCGCGCTCTCGATCGTCGGTGGCGACGGCCAGGCCGGTCGCTGGGGGGACACGCTGGCGCTGCCGTTCGTCGTCAGAGTGAGTGACGCGGAGGGGAAAGGCGTCCCGGGGATTGATGTGCTTTGGACGATCGTCGCCGGGAGTGGGACCCTGCAGAGCAGCCCGACCGTCTATACGGACGCGGTTGGGGTCGCGAGGAGTCGTCGCTTCGCACCGACTGGATGGCTTCAAACCCAGGTTAGCGCCAGCATCGGAAGAGGTATTCCTCCCGTCACGTTCACGGTTCCGATGACCGGCGTTCTCATCCGGTTCGGACCTCTCTTCGATTGCGTTGAACAGTCGTTCTTCAGCCTGCCAGACAGTCTGCCGGTCGGAACAACGGTGGAGTGGTCGTACTGGGGCGGAGACTTGCCCTGTCAGACCCGCATTGTCTCGGCCTCGATACCGGAAGGCGCATCAGCCTTCGATAGTGGGACCCTCAACGGAGGAGACCACTTCTCGAGCGTGCTCTACGTGGTGGGGGATTGGGAATTCGTGGATGTCCTCAACGGCGGAAGCGGTGTCCTCAGAGTCCGATAAGGAGGGAAGCAACAATGAAGACGAGAGCAAGATGGCTTCTGGGTGGGGTCGCCTTCTGGGCAGTGCTGACCCCAGGATGCTCAGGCGGGGAGTCATCCCCAGTCGGTCCCCTGGAGCTAACCCGTCTGACCTTGATTGAGGGTCAGCTGCAGGAGGGGACCCCGGGAGTTCCTCTCCCGATCCCATTCACGGTTCGCATTGCGACGCCGACCCGAGGTGTTGCCGGCGTGCGGGTCGACTGGACGGTGCTCTCCGGCGACGGCGTCTTCGAGCCCTCCGCGACGGTGGTCACCGATGAGGACGGCCTGGCCCAAGTGCGATTCACGCCATCCACCCGCCACGTCACGGTGCTGGCAATAGGAGGCGACGGGAGTGGAGACGCAACCTTCCGGATGACGCCTGTTCCGACGGCCACCTATGAGCGGGCGACCTACGCCTGGACGCAAACGGTGTGCGTCAGCCCGTGCGACCAGTTCCGCCTCTATCCCGATGGGACATTCGGACTTCGAAATCAGTCACTCCGCGACGTCGAGGGCACCTTTGTCCGAAACGATTCGGTCCTGGCGTTCACCTTCGCGCGTGGTCTCGGAGGGGGAACAGCGGAGGGGCTCGTTCGTGGCGACTCCCTGTTCATCACCTTCGACATCATCATGGCGCTGTCCGACTACGAGGACGGGCGATTCGTTCTCAAACATGGCCACTGATCATCCTTCGGTCGGTGGGGTCCCCCCGGTCAATCTCCGCAGGAATGGCCGTGGACTCCCCACCCATCTAGCTGGAACCCTCTGTGCACTCGGTGTCCTGCTGAGCTACGCCTGCACCACGGACGTTACCGGGCTGGCGGGCGACGCCACGATCACCCTCACCATCGCAACGATCGGCGCAGACCTCGATTCGGACGGGTACCAGCTCATCGTCGATGCCGACACCGTCCCGGTGACCGCGAACCGGATCTACCGCTTTTCCAAGGCAAGTGGCAACCACCTGATCGAACTCAAGGGTCTGGCAGCTAACTGCATGGCGGCGCCTGGCCGGCACGTGGTCGCGCTGGCTGGGAAGGACGTTGCCGTCTCATTCCAGGTGACCTGTCGGGCAACCTCGGCGGTCATCGCCATCACGACCACGACGACCGGCACCCCAGGAACCGAGTATTACGTGGTGCGCGTGGGATCCGTCCATACTCAACCGATCGCCCCGACGGACCGGGCTTTCTTCACGGTGGCGAGCGCGGGGAGCTGGGCGGTGCAGTTGGAGCGCCAACCACCGGGCTGCGTAGTCCAGGGCGAGAACCCACGCTCCATCGGCGTCAGTACCGGAGGAGTCGTCCGGGACACCGCACGGACACAGTTCAGCGTTACCTGCGCCCCCTCTGTCGCGGTGGTCACCACGACCACCGGAGCGGACGATGGGAGTGGAGACGCAACCTTCCGGATAACGCCTGTTCCGACGGCCTGCCATGAGCCTGCGACCCACGGCTGGTCGCAAACATTGTGCGTCAGCCCCTGCAGCTGTTCAGGGGCTTACGCTGGGCAGCGGCAGTGAGCGTGAAGGGATTACTCCCGTGCCCATTCGCCCCCACCGAACGGGATCTGGGGGAACGTAGCGACAACATAGACCACGGTCACGAGAAGCGCGACACCCGCGATTGCATATATCGTGTTCACCCGATCGGAGCGGCGCACCTCGATGGTCCGAATCTTGACTAGAGGATGAATCTCGACAACAGGAACCATGCTCCCTGATTCGTGCCAGGCGACCAGGCTATCCGACCGGATGCTTGCCGAGTCGGCACTGAACACCACTCCATTCGATAGCTCGATCCGAACCCGTTTGCCTGGATACGCCTCAACCACTTCTGGCACCGGTTGGTCCACCGTTTGCCAACTGGTACACCCGGTCAAGGTCGGTAGAATGAGGACCAACGCGGCCAGATGAAAGGAACGTGGGAATCGCGGCATGACCAACCTCCATTGGATGCTGGAGGGACCCTACGGCATGGGCGTCAAGGGCCGGTCAAGAAGCAGGCCTTCAACCATGCGTCGCCGGACTTGACTCTGGCTTGAGGCCCCTCTCCGATCGTTCTCCAGGTCCATGATGGAGGACGTCGTGAAAAACCTGAATCTCTTCGCTCTGACGGCGATATTCCTCGCCCCCTTGGGGTCGCCTCCGGCCGCTGCACCCGGGGTGCAGTCTCTTCAAGGCCCCCAGCGTGCCTCCGATACGCTTGCGGTACAACCACCAGTTGTCACCAGCGACAGTATCCAGCTCGCTCCCGGCGGGCCTCCAAATGTGGTGGCCGAGGTCGCCAAGATGGTGGTCGAGGTATTCGAGGCAGTATCGGGCATGGGAGGATTGCTCGCCTCTTCCATCCCACAAGCCACGGCCGCTCCAGGTCCCGCACCCCGACATCAGCCTAGTCTTCGCACCGGGAGTTGGCGCCCACGAACGAAGAATCCTTCATCGCGCTCGAACGATCTCTTCACTCGGGGGTCGTACCGTGACAGGAAAGGCCCCCAAGGAGGCCACCCGTGACCCGCTTCCCGCCTTGCTCCGGCCGCTGCATTCTCCTGGTGCTCATCCTGCTCTCTGCTACAGGCTGCCACAGCTGGCGGACCGTGAATCGACCAGTGCCCGAGGCCGTCGAGGCTCGTTCCGGTAAGAAGTTCCGTGTCGGCGTCGTCGGGGGGCTGCTCTTCGAAGTCGATTCGGGCTATGTGCGGTTGGACACCCTCGTGGTTTGGCGACCACACAGTGACGGCACACCCCAGAGCTTTCCCCTCACGGATGTCATCGCAATCCAGGACCGGAAGGTGAACCTCATCAAGACAGTCCTCGTCGTCACCGTTGTCACGACGCTCCCCCTGGCCATCGCTTACGCAAGTGCTTGGGATAACGCTTGGGACAATTGGAACTGGTAGGAGTGGGTCGCTCGGGCCACCAGTGTCCCGTCTCCCGCTCTTCTCGTGCCTGGTGCCTACGCACTGTAGCGGAGACCCCTGTGCCTCGATTTCCACGTGTCTTTAGCCTGGCGCTCCTCATTCTGATTTTGCCTTCTCTCACCGGCTGTCACAGTTGGCACACCATGGGCCAACCAGTACCCGAGGTGATCAT